>JBCCFC010000091.1:0-18564 GCA_039029935.1 Chloroflexota bacterium | reverse complement strand
CCCTACATTCCTGTGGGTAAACTGATTGTAATAAAGGATATTGATTCTATGGCTGTGGCCGAGCAAAGCATTTCACGTGGGACTTCACGATCTTTCGCGGGGTTGACGCGCAAACAATGGCGCAATATTGGGACTGGGTTCTTCTTTATTTCACCTTGGTTTTTCGGTCTCATCCTCTGGACAGTCTATCCGCTTTTTTCATCTCTGTGGTATAGCTTCCACCGCTACGATTTGATTCGCCCAGCAGTGTGGCTGGGTGCAAAAAACTACATGCAAATTTTCTTCGAAGACCCAACCTTCTGGGAAGTATCATGGAATACCTTTTATTTTGTGGGCTTTGGTATCCCACTAGGCGTTGCGGGTGCTTTTTTGATGGCATCATTGCTCAACACGGACATGCGGGGACGGTCTATCTTCCGGACAATCTTTTTCTTCCCTGCGATTGTCCCTGCGATTGTGACAGCCATGGTCTGGCAATTTTTGCTCAACATTCAATTTGGCGCGGTCAACGCTTTTTTACAGGGTGTTGGCTTACCCGTCATCCCATTTCTCTCCAACCCAACGCTTGCCAAGCCATCCATCATTCTCATCCACATCTGGGCACAAGGCAATGCAATGGTTATCTTCCTTGCAACACTTCAGGATGTGCCAAGATCGCTTTATGAGGCGGCAACGGTTGATGGAGCCAATGCATGGCAGAAATTTAAAAACATTACGATCCCGATGACAACACCTGTCATCTTATTTAACTTGGTCATCGGCTTTATCTATGGCTTCCAAAATTTCACCCTGCCTTGGCTGTTGACAGCGGGTGGGCCAAACAATGCCACCGAGTTCTACTCGCTTTTCCTCTATCGCAACGCATTTATGTTTTTCCGCATGGGTAAAGCATCCGCCTTGGCATGGATTCTTTTTGTTGTGATTGTTATTTTTACAATTGTCCTCTTCCGAACATCAAACCGCTGGGTGCATTACGCAAGTGAATAGACGCAGTGCAATCGAAAGAGGTAATAGGAGAATATAGTTCATGAGTGTCAGTGCATCATCAGCATCTCAAATAAAGCCAACAATGAATAGATCGAGTAGCAGCCAGAATCCTTTATTCGATTTGTTTGTGCAATTCCTCAAATACACAGTTTTGATTGTCTTAGCCTTCAGTTTTATTTTTCCCTTCTATTGGATGCTTAGTTCAGCGGTCAAAAACGATTCGCAGGTTTTCACTGTGCCGCCTATTTGGCTACCCATTCCCGCACAACCTGAAAATTTCTGGAATGCATGGAGCATCAACAATTTCAACCTGTTTCTCTTTAACACAGTCGCGCTCTACGCCATCCCCGTGACCATTGGTGTCACCCTTTCATCCGCGTTTGTGGCCTATGGCTTTGGACGGGTGAAATGGTTTGGTCGAGATGTCTTCTTCTTCCTCTGCGTCGCCACCATGATGATTCCTTATCAAGTGACGATGGTCCCACTCTTTATCACCTTCAAAAACTTTGGCTGGATCAACAGCTATCTGCCAATGGTTGTTCCTGGCTTTTTTGGTGCGCCCTACTTCATTTTTATGCTACGTCAATTTTATTTAACGTTGCCCGAAGAATTGTCCGATGCTGCACGGATTGACGGTGCATCTGAGCTTGTCATCTTTGCGCGTATTATCATGCCATTGGTCAAACCTGCCCTAACCGTGGTCGCACTCTTCTCGTTTATGAATGCATGGAATGAGTACCTCCAACCATTGATTTACATCAATCAGGAATCACTCTATCCGATTGCATTGGGCTTGAATAACCTGCGACGTGGTATCTCAGAAATCGGCGCAACCACCTTGGCTTATCCTTATCTAATGGCGGTAAGTTCGATTGTGACTCTACCCATTGCGATTGTTTTCTTCTTTACACAACGCACGTTCATTGAAGGCATTTCACTGACTGGATTGAAGGGCTAGTGTACTTGTCATAAGAGAAGTACAACTTTTGTAAAAAGTTGTACTTCTTAAGTAAGTATTTCACGAGGTACTATGAACATAAATACCCTACTACGATGGTGGTGGCGGCTTTCTCTCTTGGGTGCTGGCTCTGGCGTCGCCCTTTTTCTCTATGCATGGCTCTACGAGCCGTTGCGCATTCAATATACCGAACGGCTCATCCGCATTCCACACGCCAATGGCGCATTGCCATCCAGCGGCCTACGTATACTTCATCTATCTGACACACATTTCCGTGCTGCGGAATGGCGCGAACAACCAAAAATCGACAACATCCGTCTATTAGCATCCAGACTTGACTATGATCTGGTGGTGCATACAGGCGATTTTATCCATACCAACGAAGGCGTTGATAACCTCATTCGCCTATTAGAAGCCATCCCCAAACCAAGGCTGGGCTACTATGGCGTACTGGGCAACCATGACTATGCGCATTACGCAACACCAGGCATGTTGGAACGCATGTGGAATACCTTTATGACTGAGAACGAGTTGGCACAGGATTCATTAGCTGCCAATGACACGCAGTTGTTCCCTTTGTGGATCAAACCGCTGCATGACCTTCATCGCCTACGCCGCTTTATTGCTTATGTCCGCAATACACCGCTGGATATCAAGCGCACAGGGGCCAATGATATTGAGGGGTTGGTCAAACGGCTGGAGGATTGGGGCATGACCATACTTGTCAACGAGAATCGCCATATTCAGACTGACGCGTTAAATTTTTATCTGGCTGGTGTTGATGATTGGTATGAAGGTAATCCCGAACTAGAGAAGGCATTTGCTGGTATCCCAGAAAAGGCATTGATGTTGCTGTTGAGCCACAACCCTGATGTCATGCAAGACCCACGCTGCCAACGCGCCGGGCTAATGCTTGCGGGTCACACACATGGCGGGCAGATTGTCTTGCCCATCTGGGGCGCGGCGCATACTCAGACTACGTTTATCAAACGTCATAATGTGGCTGGGCATCACTGGCATGAATCTACCCAATTTTATACATCACGCGGTATTGGTGAAGGGATTCCGTTGCGGTTTATGGCGAAGCCGCAGATTACGCTGTTGAATGTGCGGTCGTCGTAAAAGATGTTAGAGGGACTTGGTGGGATGTCGTTTTGAGATATTCTCAATGTTTGTTGCAACGATATAAAAACACACAATTTGCAGGCGCGTTCTATATTTGCTATGATGGCAAACAATAGAGCGCGTTTTTTGTGTATAAATTGGAGGTACACAACATATGGCAAACAGTGATGAAAGAACTCTCGTCAGCTTTGATTGGGCAATGAAGCATATCCTGCGTGACAAAGCCAACTTTGATGTATTAGAAGGATTTCTTTCGGCGTTGCTCAAAGAAAATTTGACGGTAACAGGGCTGCTTGAAAGTGAAGGCAACCAACAGAGTTCTTCGGACAAATTCAACCGTGTTGATTTGATGGTGGAAGATGCAAGCGGCGTCGGGATGATTATTGAGATACAATACAGCTATTTTAGTAGCTATCTGAAACGAATCCTTTGGGGTGCGGCCAAACTGATTGCAGAAAGCCTCAAATTAGGGGATGACTATGCCAAGGTTAAAAAGGTTATCTCCATTAGCATACTCTATTTTCCCTTTAGCGATGTTGGGGACGACAAAAGAGATGCCGAAGATGATGATTATGTCTATTATGGCGGCACTGAGTTTTATGGCCTTCATACAGGGCGGCGTCTGTCTGTACGTCAAGATACCTTGAAGCGCAATAGCAAAAAGACGAAGACAGGGGAAAAGGGGGCAGGGGAAAAGGGGGGCAGGGAAAAAGGGGACAGGGGAAGAGGAACAAGCGTTACACGAAGAGGAGGATTGGGGGCGTCAGTCGGTGCAGCGCGAGCATAATATCTTCCCTGAGTTTTACTTGATTGAGATCGACCGGTTTCCGAGCGAAGTCAAAGATGCCTTGGATGAATGGATATATTTTTTTAAACACTCAGAGATTCCTGATGATTTCAAGTCTGAGCATATTGAAGCGGCACGCGACAAATTGAGAGTGATGAAGATGAAACCAGAAGAGAAAAAAGCCTATGAACGGTTCTGGATATCGAGAGCCATTTATCGCGATGAAATTGAATCGGCTAAAGTCGAAGGCCGTGCTGAAGGACTAGAGGAGGGTCAACTAAAAAATCAACAAGAAGTCGCTCGTCAGATGTTGATACATGGTGAGCAACTTGATAAAATCGTACTCTATAGCGGTTTGAGTGAAGATGAAATTCATTCACTAGGGCTGGATGCCTGATTAATGATACGACACATTGAGGGTAGCATGAGCGGATAAAGCGAGTGAATGAATTGTTGTTGTAGAAGCGTACCTACAATCCCATTAAAGAACGAAGCCCCTGCCCTGAAAAAAGCAAGGTCAGGAGTATGCAAAACAAGGCGCGTCAAATAAAACAGTGTAGAAATCTACCTGAGTAAGCAAAAAAACACGAAAGGGTGTGCAATTATGTATCAATTGTGAAAACGACTAAATCATGCTTGAGTCGGTTGTAAGTCAACCTCAAAGCCAAGTTGATTTAGCGTCTTAACAGCGTGTCTCTGCTCTCGCTCCTTGTTTGTGTTGAGAAAGTAATCCCCACCTAAATCAGCGAATCGTTTCTCTGGTTTATCAATCAGATGATAAACGATGGTCAAAATGGAATGTCCAACAGCAACAGCCGCGCGTTTGGCTCCACGCCGAACCCGTAACCGATGGAACTGTGCAGAAAGATGAGTGTCTTTGGTTCGAGAAACTGCATGAGCCGCTTCAACCAACGCAGAAACAAGCCACTTCTGCCCCTTACGTCGTTTGTCACTCCGTTGCTTGCCGCCACTCTCATTATTGCCAGGACAAATACAAGCCCACGATGCCAGATGTTTATGAGTCGGCCAATTTTTGTAATAGTCAATAACAGGTTGAACATGAAAAACTGGGCTATATAGTCATTCCTGCCTTTACAGGAATGCCAAACCAACAAACTGAAGGTTTCATTTTGATGAGTTTACAAAGTTTGGCATGGTTCATGTGGTATGAATCGCCAGTAACAAATTCCTGACCAAAACATTTATCGTTGACAAAACCGTATAACGGTACTATACTTCATATTACAGTCAAATTTAATTATGAAGTATAGGGAGAGGTATGCGTATGTACATGGAACTTGTTCCGCAAATTGAGCCAATATCTAATTTTGTTCGTGATCATCGTTCAACACTACACAAATTGAATGATGGTCCCATCATTCTAGCACAACGTAGTACACCCGCTGCAGTTCTTATATCTATCCAAGAATGGAATCAGCACGTCAAGGAATTAAGGCGGCTACAGCATTTAGAGTTATGTGATAGAGTGCTTAAAGAGCTAAAAGAAGAGCCGGAAAAGGAAATTCCATTTAATCAAGATGAATTAACCAGACGGGGGTTACTTGATGGCTAAACGCTGGTTACTCGTGACGCATGAAGAGTATTTTAACTCATTAAGGAACGTCGTTGCAGATGCGGATCGATTTAACCTTGTCACATATATTTGGAGTGAACTTGAGGAGACTGACAACCCGATTCGTGATGCAGAGCCTTTCCCAAACCGTCCTGGCTGTTTTACATTAGAACAATTTGGTTATCTGATTCCTTTTGAAGTTGCGATAGACATGGATGGAAAGATAGACGAGGGCGCAAGTAAGATTAGACTCTTACCTATCTTCAAATTATAGACAATTTCTCCAGACTCTCTCCAAACACAAGTAAGGCGGTTTATCGGGATGATTGCGCCAAAATACATTTAGCGCATCTCTTGTGCTATCTAATTTTGTTGGTGTATTCTTTCCTCGAAATCGCCTTACCGGTTCTCCGGACTACTCTCGTTGTCGTGGATCCAACGCATCCCTCAATCCATCCCCCATAAAGTTAATACTAACAATCGCCAACGAAATAAATAGCCCCGGCCAGAAGAGCGGCCAAGGATTACGCTCCATAAAGTCACGGTTTTCAAAGAGAAGACGACCCCATGTTGGGACATCCGACGGGAAGCCATAGCCCAAGAAAGAGAGTGCTGATTCAGTGAGGATGGCGGCGGCGACACCCAGCGTGGCAGAAACAATGATTGGACTCATGACGTTGGGTAGGATATGACGGAACATAATCGTCCAGCGTCGTACACCGATACAGGTTGCAGCCTCCACAAATTCCTTCTCTTTGATGGATAACACGGTTCCACGCACAATACGCGCCGTTGGCATCCAGCCCAACACACCAATGACAGTCACAATCAGAATAAAAATGCCGACCTCTGGCCCCAACGCGGCGCGTAGTGTGTCACGGAATAAGAGTCCGATGACCAATAGCAGGGGTAGCTGTGGCAAGGCAAACATCATGTCGGTAAAGCGCATGAGTGGATTATCGAGCGAGGGAATGAATCCGGCCAATAGCCCTACCAATGTACCCATCGACATCGCAATCAACATCGCCGCAATGCCCACCGCAATGGAAATGCGCCCCCCATGCAGATTACGCGCCAATGTATCGCGCCCCATGTCATCCGTGCCGAGTGGCGATTCCGTACTTAGGTTGGGCTGCACCTCAGAATTCAAAATGTCGATATAGGTGGGGTCAATGCTATAAAGCAATGGCCCAAACAGAACACCGACCACAATAATGCTGAGAATGGTCAGACCAAAGATCGAGAGTTTGTTTTTACGGAATTGGGTCCATGCGTCTGCCCAAAACGTGCGTGATTTCGAGTTGTTGTCGCTGGATAAGTCTAATGGTGTTGCGTCTGCTGTCATTTTGTCTTGGTTTGTTCCTTGTCTGATAATTGCGTTAAACTATTGTTTACTAAGTACTCTGTAGGTGATAAAATAGGGATAGATGTACGGCCAATAAAGTCTTTTTTATTCCATGTCACAATCGCGTCAACTTGATATTGCTCTGCTGTTAGAACGATAACCGCATCGCCCCACGTCATTTTACGACGCATTATCTGGAATACCGCTTTGGTGTGTGACTCAAACCAAATGGGGGATGACATATCTTCGTTCAAATCGTCAGGATATAATATCGTGACAGGATATGTATCACCGAAGTCATTCATCCATAACTTTAGTTCTTTGTCTGATAATTGAAATGAGGAAATACCACATAGCTCGATTAAAGAAAATATCGAAAAGGTAGCATCTATTTCGGATAATTGATCCAAAAATAATCGATTATCAGCGTACTTTGCATCTCGTTTAAAAAATCGGTCAGTGACAAAAAGATTTGTGTCAAGCAGGGGCATGTATAGCACCTCGTCGAGCTTCGATAAACTCATCTAACGTATCAGGAAGACCTGCCGCAACTTTCGCTGAAAGTCGTTCAAAATCTTTATGTCTCTCCTCTGGCGTTCTCTCAGCGAATTCCGGATATTCTTCTTTAATTTCCTTCATCATTTGTTCCCACACACCGAGAGGCTTGGCTGTTTCTTGTTGTTCAATACGAGGTGAATCAAAACCTGCGTCTAAACCTTCGAATAACTTTAGCTCTTCTTCAGTTAATTTAGGCCAATTTGCCATAAAATCTATGTCCACATAATCAGGCTCTGCTTCTGTTATATCTGCCTCATCTGACTGTGGATTCTTTCCATTCGTACTGTATAATACAGGCTGTATCGGACTGTTTGAAGAAGCTAATGTACGTCCATTGTGGTTATATTCATCCGATTCTTCAATCAAATCAGCTATATCAGACAGAGCAGCACTAAGTTCTCTTAAGAATTCTGGCTTTACGTGAATAATCGTTCTCGGGGTATCACGGAGCATTAGGACTAGTTTTGCACGTTTTCCATTTGCAGTGCCACCATAGACAAATCCATCTATATTTGTTTCAAGAAGGGCACCTGAACCAAGACTTTCGTAGAACCGATTTAGCTTTTTATCTTGTATATCTGAAACTATCATAAACCACCTCCACCATGATTAATTATACTGAATCCGCGGATCCAATATACCATAGATCAAATCAGCAATCAGGTTGAACCCTACAATCAACACGGCAAAGATAAACGTAACAGTCATGACAACAGGAATATCAAAGGTCTGGATTGCAATAATCAGCAAGGCACCGAGGCCATTGATGCGGAAAATCTGCTCAGTAATGATGGCACCACCAAAAATTTGTGGAATGCCCAATGCAAGCAGCGTGACAACTGGAATGAGGCTGTTGCGCAGGACGTGGCGAATGACGACGTAGCGTTCGCGGAAGCCTTTGGCATGGGCGGTGCGCACGTAGTCCTGTTTGAGGTTATCGAGCATGGATGAACGCGTAAAGCGGCTCAGTTGTGCGGTTTGGAAGAGGGCAAGGACGGTGACGGGCATGATCATCTGTTCAAATTGTTTGACAAACGATGACCAGCTATTGACCACAAGGGTTGTGTCGTAAATGCTGGGGAACCATCTGAGATGTACAGCAAAAATGATGATAGCAAGGAGTCCGGTGACATAGGTGGGGATCGAGTAACCAATGACCGAGATCAGTGAACTGATCTGATCAAAGATTGAATTTTGGCGTACTGCGCCCAGAACACCAAGCGGTATTGCTAGACAAATCGACAAAAGATAGGCCAAGCCGACGACCCATAGTGTCTGTGGAATGCGTTCGACGACAAGATCAACAACGGGCTTACCACGGCTACTCCATGAAGTAACACGTAGACGATTCTCAGAGTCGCCTATGGTAATGCCTGTGGTTTCTTCAAGAAAGTTGAGTGGTTCGTTGATAAAAAATTGATTGAGCCATTTGCCATAGCGGACGATAAATGGATCGTCTAGTCCCAATGCCTTGCGCATTTGTTCGCGGACCTCTGGTTTGATGGTTAATGGCAACTGTCCTGTTGGATCGCCTGGTGCTAAGTCTAGCAATGCAAAGATGGAGAAGCTGATAAACAGAAGTGTTGGTATAGCGGTCAGTAAACGACGTGTTAAATAATTGCCCATAGATAGAAAGTTGAAGAGTTGAAAGGTTGAAGGGCTGAGAGTTGAAAGTTGAAAGTTGAAAGTTGAAAGTTGAAAATAATTACCATCATCTTCAACCCTTCAACCCTTCAACTCTTCAACTCTTCAACTCTTCAACTCTTCAACTAAAATTTAAATACTATTCGCGAGACCAGTCTTCAATGTTCCACATTTCAGAGTCCCATGCGTTCATGCGAACACCAGAAAGGCTGTTGGCACGGGCTGAAGCAGAACCACGATGCACCAATGGAACCATCGCATAGTTTTGAACCAACATGTCGTTGAGTTCAATCGCAATCGCTGCACGGGCATCTTCGCCAGCAGTGGCAGTCAATTCAGCATACAGAGCGTCGTAGTCTGGGTTACACCAGCGTGGGACGTTGTTGCCCAACCAGTTGTTGACAGCACCGTTGATCTCTGAACATTGCCAGCTATCCAAGTAAATCTGTGGATCGATACCGCTTGAACCGTTGGTGTACATCTCGATGTCAGCGTAGAACTTACCATAAGTGTCTGGGCTGTTTGGATCGCCACCAAAGAAGACAGATGCGTCGATGTCACGTAGTTCCGTATCAACACCAATTTCTGCCCACCATTGCTTGATCAAAGCCTGTGTCTTCTGGCGAACACCATTTGTTGAAGTCTGGTAAAGAATGACAAGTGGTGTACCATCTTTTTCACGGATACCATCGCCATCCGTGTCCACAATGCCAGCTTCGTCTAAGAGTGCGTTTGCACCGTCGATATCCTGTGTCAGACAGCCATCATTGTTTGACGATGCATATTTTGGTGGACCAGGCAGCACATTACAAGTGGCGTTGCCCGCCGCACCATAAAGCTGTTCAGCGATGACGTTGCGGTCGATTGCCATTGACAATGCGGCGACAACATCATGGTCGGTCAAGAATGGATGTGGATTTTCTCCGTCCATGTATTCTGAGCGGTCATCACCCAAAGCTGGGTCTGGGTTGGTCTGGTTGATCATCAGACGCTCAACGTTGGTTGCGAAAGCAGCCATCAGTTCACCCATGCCCGCTTCGGCCATTTCGTTCAGAATTTGTGGCTCAACCTGCAAGTTCCAAGCATAGTCAGCCTCGCCTGTTTCCAAAACGGCACGTGCAGCAGAAGCAGCATCACCACCACCCTTGAAGATGACTTGGCTAAATGCTGGTGCGCCATCACGATAGTTTGCGTTTGGCTCATAGACAACCACGTCGTTGACTTTGAAGTCTACAACCACGTATGGTCCTGTGCCGATTGGCGCCAGATTTGCATCTGTACAAGTCTGCGCAGCTTCACCCGCACAGTCAGCAAATTGTGCTTTCTGGATGACTGGTGCTAATTGGCTAACAAAGGCTTCGTATGGATATGGTTTTGGAGCATCAAAGGTGATGACGACTGTGAGGTCATCAACAGCTTCAACACTTACAATGTTCTGATAATTGGTCAAAGAACCACAGCCAGTGGCTTCATTGGTGCAGTATTCATAAGTGAAGACAACATCTTCAGTTGTCAGCGGTGTACCATCTGACCACATGACGCCTTCTTTAAGCGTCCATGTGATTTGGGTCAAATCCTCAGAGACACCGCCATTGTCCAATGTTGGAATCTCTTGCGCCAATGTTGGGACCAAGAGCCCATTTTCATCAAAGTTTGCCAGTGGTTCTAGGACAAGCGTTGATGCGTCGATGTCTTTTGTACCACCAGACAGGTATGGATTGGCCAGAGATGCCGCCTGCCAGTACAAGATAGTCAGTACGTCGCCACCATCATCGCTATCGTCAGCAGCTTCTTCGCCAGAATCTGCATCGGCAGCACCAGTGTCCGCTGCAGGTGCATCGCTAGCAGGTGCAGCACAAGCCGCCAGAGCCATGACCAGAACGAGCAAGAGTCCTGTCACAAGATAGAGTGAACCGAATTTTTTCGGCTGATTCATTGAAACTCTCCTTTTTGTTTCTTTGCACAAATCACAAAAAATAGGTTGACAATTCGCAAGAATTGAGTCCATTTCTGTTATCCATACAAAACACACATAGTAAAAAACACTTAATGAAAATTATAGTGTAGATTTTGATCGACTTGCATAAATAATATGCGTCTAGTAGAGATATTACAATTTTTCATAAAAACTGTCAATCGGCTGGGTATCTGAAATGGCTTGTAGAGTTTAGGATTTTTGGTTACAAACCGGATGGCTATGTCTCTGTAGGCTGGGTCTCTGTAGGCTGGGTCTCTGTAGGCTGGGTCTCTGTAGGCTGGGTCTCTGTAGATTGACTAACCCGCTGCAAAGCCGCAACGACTTTTTCTGACACTTGTCTGGAACGGCTGTTGAGAAAGCTAATAATCTGTGCAGGTTGAATCTTTTGCTCTGATGCACGCTTGAGGCTGCGTTGGTTGATTTGGTAGGTATAATGAGGAAAGCTGCTCTGCCAATCGGCAAAACGGGCAACACGGAAATGGTCGCCGATGGGGACACCCAGTGGCAGCGTAATCGTAAAATTGTCATGCACGGCGATAGGACCGCGTGGATTCTCATGCGGTTCTGGGACATCATGCCCCAGCCAACGTGCGCCCCATTGGCTAAATGAAATCAGCATATCATCCCCAGCAGAAGGCTCGGCCAAGTCAACCGCCTGTAGCCAGTAGAGGGCACCTGTCAGCAACGAGTGTAGCAACGCCCCCTCAACCTGATCCCACTGCTCGAAACCTTTCAGAAACTCCTGCGTATTTGTATCGCGGATGTACCAAGTATCATAGTTGCCTGTTGGACGCTGAAAATCTGGCTCGCTTTCTTTGATGGCTTCAATCAACTCATTTTTGCTATACCAAATGCCGGGCTGGAGTTTACTGAGGATGGTCAAAATGGCTTGGCGTGTTTGCAGTGGATCATTTTTCCAGTTGCCAGTGTCAGTACATTCTAACCCAGGTGTGCGACAAAGGTCATTCCATTCGGTTGAATCTCGCCAAGCCGCCCACAGAATAAGCCGCTGTTCGGGGCGAGTTTGCTCTAGGAAATGATAGACGCGGTTGCCTGTCAAGCGAATTACAGGATCCTCCTCGGGTGTTTGGCTGGCTTCTCTGCGCAACCAGCCTAGCCGATTGCTGATATGCAGGAGCAGAGCAAGACGGAGATTTAGCTCGGTATCATGTTCATCAAAGGGGAACTGAAATCGTTTAACCAGTTCGTCAATATCATCGGGGTGAGGGCCTTTGGTGGTTAATCGCAGCCCATGTGTGTGGATAAAGGCAAGGTAAATCCCGACATCTTCCAGAAAGGTGTCGTCTGCCATGAGTGTTCGTGAGGCAGGTGGCGGTGGAATCGGCATCAATCGAAGTGATAATCCATCCCCATCATCCTCGGCTTGGGGCTGAGGGAGCCAAGGAACAACATCGCTGGGAATGTAAATAATCGTGTGCGCATTTTGCCCTGTGCCTTTAAAGCCGCGCCCAATAAAGCCGTAATAGTAGAGCAATTCGGCAATGCTGGCAGGGTTGAACCAAGGCTGTTCGCGTTCGAGTTTGGCAGGCCCCATCTGGCGAATGTTGCCATAATCACGACTAAACTGCGCCTCAATCATCTCGCCACCCTCTTTGAGCAACGTTTCAAGAGCGGTCTGCGATAGCTCAGACATATCAACCACTTCTTGATAGGCAAATTGAACAGAGGTTGGGTCTGTGATTTGTGCGGCCAGTAACTCAACCGCCTGTGTTTGATTCTCGGCACCATCCAGATACGCACCCCGTATCTCACCGAGGACTTGCAGCACGATGTCAGGATAATCACTTAACATCTGTGAAGTTGTAGGCATAATCTATATCGTCATCCAAATTGTGCAGTTTTTGGTGTGTTCATCCCTGAAACAGCCCCAGAAACTTGTTAATCTCGAATATTGTCAGAGTCTAAAAATTTTGTTATATTTGTTGTCTGGATATGTTTGTAAAATAATGATAGGACTTACGCACTTGAGACTGAATTACACTAATCGTTAGCAGGGGCTTGATATATCAAGCCCCTACGAATGCGTAAGTCCTAAATGAATTCAAACTATTTTACTACTTTTGGGAGCGAAAGCATGAATTACAACCCATCTATGACGGGGAATTGGTCATTTGCAACGATTATACGCGATATTATCACAATGTTCCGGTTATTATTTGACCCAAAAACACCGGGGTGGGCAAAGCTGTTGCCCATTTTTGCGATGCTTTACTTTTTCTCACCGATTGATCTAATCCCAGTCCCGTTCCTTGGGCTTGGCATGGTCGATGATCTTGCTGTCCTTGTGCTGCTTTCACGCGTTGCCGCGCAGATGGCCTCCGCAGCCAATCAGAATGGCAATGCCCAATCAGGCCAAAGCACTCAGGGCAACCCAAACACAGGCAATGAGTCTCATGATGGTAAAACAATTGACGCAACTTGGCAAGTTGTGGATGAATCATAGAGTAATCGTAGCCTAATTGCGGGCTAATCATGGGCTAATCATGGCCTAACTGTAGGTTAACGTATAGATGAACCGTGTGACTTATCATCAACCCAACGACTCTTTGCTCACGTTTCGAGACGTGGCCCAAAATTTACAGGTGACTGAGTATACACTGCGTCATTGGACACAAGACTTTGCCCAATTTCTGGGGCCAACCGTCTCATCCACACCATCCCTCTTTACAAACTCAGACATCGTGGTGCTGCTCTCCGTCCAACGTTTGCTAGAGCAAGGCTACAACACACAACAGGTGATTAAGCGCTTAACACCCGCCCGTGCATCCTCGGTTTCCGTTGTGGATACAGGGATGGATACTGTTGTTGATGTGGATACGACAGCTAATCCTGTCTCTCAAGAGACACCACCAAACGTTAGCCAAGAGCAATCTCGGTTTAATCAACCACCACAAGAGCAACAGAACCATCCACAGCCCGAAACAGGGCTTGTCCAGAGCAATACATCACCTGCAAATGCGGCCAAAAATGCCCTACCGCCTGCTATGACCGAAGTATTTAGCACAATGGCAAAGCATCAACAGGCTGTGCTAAACAACCAAACCACAATGCGTGAAATGGTGAATGTGGTTGTGCAGGATAACCTCAGCTTGAAGGAAGAGAATCGTAAGTTGCGGGAACGCATGTTGGAAATCGAGCGGACCTTCTCGGAGTATCAACGGCGAGATGAAACACGGAAAGAGCGGCTAGAGGGTCGTCTACGTGCGCTCGAAGGGACAATGGGCGCACTCCAGCAGCAGATGGCGCAGTTGGTGCAGACGATTCGTCGCTTGGCCGAACCGCGACGACAGCGTGGGTGGTTTTGGTAGGAATGACAGAATTAGCAATCGTCGCATTCACCACCTTCTTTGCCACCATCGGCCCCATTGATGTTGCCATGATGTTTGCCGCCATGACACCGACATCAACCGGACGTGAACGGCGTGGGATGGCTCTACGAGGTATCTTTATTAGTTGTGCCATTCTCCTCATTTTTGCGTTGATTGGTGAATTCTTGTTAACCAGTTTGGGCATCTCGCTGGCCGCGTTAAAAGTAGCGGGTGGCATCCTGCTCCTGTTGATGGGCATTGAGATGGTCTTTGCAAGGCCATCGGGTGGCACATCCACGACCGAGGTAGAGATGAGCGAAGGTGTCAACAAAGAGGATATCTCTGTCTTCCCACTGGCAACGCCATTGATCGCTGGCCCTGGTGCGATGGGTGCGGCGATCTTGCTGATGGCCGACGCCGCAGGTGATGTGATGGCACAAGGCGTGGTTATCGCTGCCCTGCTCGGTGTGTTGTTGATTACGCTTTGTCTCTTACTACTAGCGACACAGGTGCAGCGGTTGTTTGGCATCACAGGGATGCATGTGGTCAGCCGTATCTTTGGTGTACTCTTGGCAGCGTTGGCTGTGGAATTTTTGTTTGATGGTATTCGTCAGAGCGGTTTGCTATCATGAATGCCCCAGCAACACAGGTTGGCTACCTGTGACACAAACACTACTCAATATCCAGTAACACAGGTTGGCTACCTGTGCCACAAACGCGATTCAATATTCACACAACATACCAGTAACACAGGTTGGCTACCTGTATCACAAACGCTACTCAATATCCACACAACATACCAGTAACACAGGTTGGCTACCTGTGCCACAAACGCTACTCAATATCACGACAGAGTACCACCAACGTATTCAACAGCGTGTTTGCGCCATTGACACACTGCTCTGGCAGCGTTAATTCACGCGGGTTGTGGCTGATGCCAGCAACAGACGGCACAAAGAGCATCGCACTGGGTGTCACTGTCGTCAGCGACTGGGTATCGTGTCCCGCAAAGCTCATCATACGTCGATGACTCAAGTTGAGTGACTCGGCAGCAGATTCAATGGCTTGGACAACACGCTCGGATGTTGGAGCAGCACGACAGGATGTGGCTTCATGAATTGTGAGTTGCAGCTCATGTTTGTTGGCGACTTCCTGTGCCAAATCACAGAGCGCAGTGTGCATGGTATTAAGCAGGTCTTCGGTCCCGTGCCGAAACTCGACGGCCAATGCCACCTCTGCGGGGACAATGTTGAATGCGCCAGGTTTTGGAAGAATATTGCCACAGGTCATCACCCCCGGATGGAAGTCGCGCATCGCCAGTTCTCGACCTTGTAGGACAAAGTGGGATGCACCCACCAAGGCATCACGACGTTTATGCATCGGCGTTGTTCCCGCATGGGCCGCTTGTCCGGTAAAGGTCAGCCATAGTGAGCGTATGCCCACAATGCTTGTGACGACACCGATGTCCAAGTCGGCTTCTTCCAGGCGCGTCCCCTGCTCCACATGCACCTCGACAAAACCTGCCAACCCATCCTCACGTCGCTTGGCGTTCATCACCCCTTCTGGGGTTAAACCCAATCGGTCCAACGCCGTCGTAAGGGCATCAGCACCGCCCCGTGGGTACGCCAGCATATCCGGCTTTAGTTGACCTGTAAATGCTTGGCTACCAAACAAGCCCAGCATTGTCCCTTCCTCATCTGTAAAGGAAATTGCCTCAAGATGTACAGGAAGGTCTAACTCTGCTTCTTTGATGGCACGAAGGCTCTCCAATGCGGACAATACACCCAATGCACCATCAAAGCGTCCACCGTTTGTCACCGTATCCAGGTGTGACCCCGCCAATAAGGTCTTTGCATTTGGGTTGGACGAGCATAGAATGGCTGATTGATTGCCCGCACTATCCTCGTTGTACACCAGCCCTGCTTCATGTACCTTTTGACGAAACCACGCTCGTCCTTGGATATCTTCTTCAGAAAAGGCCAAGCGTGTCACACCGCCATCTGCCGTCTTGCCAATCCCGGCCAGTGCATCCAAGTCACTTAAAAAGCGTTCCCGATTGATTGTCAACGTCATATGTTTATTTTCGCACCTCTACCTTGTCGGCACTAATCACGTTCCCTGCCGAGACCGTCCCGCCAAACACCATGCCAC
The DNA here is from genome assembly GCA_039029935.1 of Chloroflexota bacterium. GTDB lineage: Bacteria > Chloroflexota > Anaerolineae > Caldilineales > Caldilineaceae. The sequence goes on along the minus strand of JBCCFC010000091.1, from coordinate 2,129 downwards.
CAGACATTGCTCCACCAGTGATCGAGCCACTAACCCCGTGACCACCATCTAATGGGTCCCGATTCACATTCTTATAATACAGATATGCGGAGGGTGTTTTGCCAATGGCTGTAAACCACTGTGGACAATACGGCCCCATCCAAATGACATCCCCAGCTCGAATGGGATACCAGCAGTCGTCCAGTCGATAGATCCCCTGCCCTTCGGTGAGCAGCAGACCATGTTCCATAATATGTGTTTCAACAAAGGGCAGAGCGGCACCCGGTTGAAAACGGAAGAGGTTGACCCCCATGTCGAACTCGGGGACATCGGGCAACAACAACTTTAGCTGTGCATCCGGATCACCCATAAAGCCAAACGACTCGACATCCTGTTCATGCCCAATCACCACTGATGGTTGACCTACACCCGCCAACGGGATAAACCGCTTCTCAATCAAGACCAATTGGCTCGTACCGCCGGATACAATGCTGTGTGGCGTATCCGCTGGCAGATAGGCATAGTTGCCTGGCTCAAGGACGGCTGGCTCATCTTCAGTCGGCTCATCTTCAGTGTCAACGGATAGCGTGATGATCCCCTCTAGGACATAGAGAAAGCGCTGTACACCGGGCAAGGGTGCGCCTGCTGTGCCACCGACATCCATCAGCGCAAAATATTCGGTAAATTCCGCACCCATCTGTGGCGAAATTAATATGATGCCCTGTGTATCTGTCCACCCTGGCAACGGTGCTTGCACATGGCCGTCTGTCCCGATAAAGGCGTGGTTGCGCTGTACGCTTGTGCGTGTCATCCCTAATGGGTGCATGATTGGTCTCCTTAGATTATAGTAACACAGGCATCCTGCCTGTAACAGGCAGGATGCCTGTGTTACTTGCGTTCGTTATGTAGCTACCAGATTATAGATCGGGTTCCTGCTATGCTTCAAACCATCAAGGGTCAGATTCTGGCTGAAAGCTGACGGCTGATTAGCTGAAAGCTTTTTTACAATCATAGTAAGAGAGAAAATTAACCATGTTACGATGGATTGGTCGAATATTTTTTGGATTATTGAGTGTCATTGTGATCTTTGTCCTCATTCTTGCGGGACTGGTCATCTATGATGCACAATTTGGCACGACAGCGGCAGACAACACCAACATGACCTTTACCGATGCCGAAGGCAACACACTATTGGGCTACGTTGCGCAACCGGATACGCCGGGTCCGCATCCAGCCGTATTGCTGATTCATGAGTGGTGGGGGCTGAACCACGGCATCACTGTACTGGCCGATGCGCTGGCGGCGGAGGGCTATGTTGTGTTGGCCCCCGATGCCTATCGCGGCAACCTAACCAGCAGCATTCCCCGTGCGATTTGGCTGGTAATGACGACACCCGAAGAGCAGATTTTTGCCGACTTAGACACGGCGTTGGCACATATGCGTGACTTTGAAAATGTGGACCCAGAGCAGGTAGCGACAATGGGTTTCTGTTTTGGTGGCGGGCATTCATTGCAATTGGGTCTGCGTCAATCCCAGAATACGCTGCTCACCATCATGTATTATGGAGCCGTCGTCACCGACCCTGACCTACTGCGGCCATTAACCGAAGGGCGTGGCGTACTGGGCATCTTTGCGGAGGAAGATCAGCAGATATTCCCCGAGGATGTGCTTGAATTTGAGGCAGCACTCAACAGTTTGGAGATTCCCAATCAGGTCACGATTTATGAAGGCGTGGGGCATGGTTTCTTGGATGAGGAGAACTTTCAGGGGGATGGGCCTGCGGGTGAAGCTTGGCGACAGACATTGGCATTTTTAGCGGAGCGATTCTAGCAACTTTGTATTAATAGAATACGTACAGTTATCAACCGACCATTGCATATCCAAACTGCTTTTATCCGTATCCGCGTTGTGGGAGAAAAATAATGCGGATACGGAATCATTTTGTACGCAACCTAGCCGTTTTTCTAGCGGATACCCTACCCAACTGGGTGATGTGGATTTGACATAATTGTGTCATACTGATGTCATGCAATCATAAATCTCCACCGTAACTACGAGTGCAAATCCACGTCTATATAAATAATGCAAATGAGCAATTGACATAGAAATATGCTAACATAATTCAAACATTTTATTAATGTTATTCTAAT
>JBCCFC010000090.1:0-18565 GCA_039029935.1 Chloroflexota bacterium | reverse complement strand
CGAGTCTAATCCGCGATCCCAGAATCCGCGACACTATTTATCGCAAATCAACATAGACTGGACTCGCCCACGCCATTTCGCCATCAACCTGTGTTGCCTTGACAAAATAGGGCGTGAGTTTACCTGCCGCGGGTGTCACAGTTGTCTCCAAAGCCAGTGTTTGCTCTTCAACTGTCGCAGGGTAGCGTTCAATAATCACCTGCATATCCACACCACCCATATCAAACGCCATGCGTGATTGCTCATCGGTGAGGTCCGCCAAGTTGACAGAAACTGTACCCACACCAGAATCAAAGATAACTGTTCCATCACGAGCATCATCAAGCACAAGGTCCAGCCCATCACGGTCGCCTGTGGTGCGGCTGCGGAATGTCACTTGAGTTGGTGATTGCTCGACAATGCCATCCAACACCGTATCAAACGAGAACAATGACGCCGATTCAATCTGACAGCCCTCCACACGAACAGCCCCATCCCATGTCGCACGTCGTTGACGCCCTCGTTCACGGCTCCCCTGCCAACTGACACGGATGTGAGTGGATTGGGTCAGTTTGTCAAAGGCAGGCGGTCGCACCTCGTGGATGACCTCTTTGCCTTGGAATAGCTGTAGGGATTCAAGCGGACCTGTGCCTGTGACACTGGCTGTAATGTTGATGGTTCCCGTATTATCCGTGATAATCGACCCCATCAACACATCACCCGCCTGAAAATCGAGCAACATCCGAGCACCCGTTGTGCCATAACAGTGTCGCTGTTTGAGTGCGTCAAATATACCATCACGAGTCAATGACTCCGCTAGTACACAGGTCAAGCCGCTGCGGATGCCAAACTCTTCCATGCCCGCACCCTCAGCCCCGGGACGACCGTGATGTCCGTCGCTGTTGCACATGACACCGACGATGTAGTCACGCTCAAAGGCATCCCACAACATCCATTCAAAGACACCCCAGCACGAGACCAACTCCACCAACGTGATCAGTTCTTGATCAAAAAAGTCGTGCATATTGGCGTAACGACCACCCACATGCATACAGACCAGCACATCATGCAACGGCACGTTTTCCTTCATGCGCGCGTAGAACACATCAGCAGGATGCGCTGGTGACAACGCGTTGGCTGGGGTGTCGATGAGCCAATGCGACGAGCGCATGATGGGGTAGCCTTCGTTGCGATAGATGACATTGTGGTCGCCACCTGTCGGTGAACTGGCCGACCACTCATAGCCAGGGAAGACCACGAATCGACCATCCTCATGATATTTCTGCGTGGTTTCGTTGAGGTGTTGCCAATATTCATCACGCATCTGGAAGTCATTGCCCTGATGACTGGTGAAGTCCAGCCGCCCCCATTCGCGGCCAAATGTGAAATACTCGTCCTCTGTGCCAACGCCGACTGTTTCGGCAGTCTGCGCATGAATGTCGCCCCAATAGTGTTGCAGCGCAGATGTCTGCTCACGGAATTCAATCGGATTGCTCTGGCAGGTGAAGCCCGCAGATTTGGCAATGAGATATCCACTACCCGCTTGGTGCGCTGTTAATTGACTGCCATCGATCTCGACTTCGTTCGACCCAACCCATTCAAATTGAACATTATCTATCACGGGGATCGGGTTCCGCCACATGTCTTCGCCTTTGACAAAAATGTCCACAAGTGTGTTGAGTTTGGCCTGGGATGGCAACAGACACACAAGCGTTTTCATCTCAGCAGGCACAATCTGTAGCATCGGTGACTCATCAAGCGGACGCGGGTCACAGGCATTAGTTGGGTCCACCAATACAAAGAAACCAAAGTGCGACTCGATATAGGTCTGGGCACGGATGCCTGGTGAGCCATGTGATGTGTCGCCCAATGTGATGGTAACAGTATCACCCGGATAGAGCGAGCCGTCATAAACATCCATGACAATACACTTGGTTTTGGGTCGGATATGGCCGCGCTGCTGCCAACTGACACGCAGCTTGGCCGGACCATCGGTGACAGCCGTACAATAGCCTTCTGCCTGCGGGTCATCCACCTGTGGATTCGCCCAATCGGAGACGAGACGCAAGGCCACTTTGATCTGCCCACCAGAGTCGATGCCCAGACTGCCGACGGTGTAGGTTAATGTCCACGTGCCATAGACGCCAGCAACGACGGGTGTTTGTGGGTCGAGTGTGACTGTGCCAAGGGGTAAACGCCTCTTTTCATGAGTAGCGAGTAATCGTTCAAGTTTCTCAGCCAAACCGCTATCGTCGTCTGATTTATAATTCAGCGTACTATTGGAGCCGATGACGACTGCGCCAAAGCCAGTGATATTTCCCACATTAATATTGCCCTGATGATTGCTATCTACGTTTTTTTCAGACATACACTACCTTTGTTGGCGTTTTACTCAATAATGCTATTTAGTATAAAACATGTTTTCAATGCTCGGCACAGTTGCCTGCAAAATTGGTCTGTTTACAGAGAAATCTTGCGTTAGTTAGAATTAATGGAAAAGAAGTTATCCAGCCCAAAACCATTTACCAACAGAGGTCAAATGATTTTTTTGCATTCTAATTGCCATTAGAAGGTTTGTCAACTATCCATTCAGTCTGTATAGTCCGCTTTTTTTGTCTTTGACACGATGACCAATCAGTGCTACACTCAGCACTTAACTGTATGTTAGAATACACTTCAAAAGAGGTTGAGCTTCTGTTAGGAGGAACTCATGAACGACACGCTCTTTGGCACAAGAAACAAACGGGGTGATTGGAGACCGTTTGGCAAGATACCCGTCTACCCGCTCCATCTTGCTCCACCAGAACCGTTAAAATTTTTAAAATGGATTTTTGGCTGGAATGGCTACCTCTTTCCATGGCAGTTTCTCTGGATACTCATCGTCCTTGCCTGTTGGACTTGGTTGACGCCTCGCGTTGACCAGATGATCGAGCTAAAAATTGGCTGGCTGTCATTCCTATTGGTGCGCAATGCTGTCATTGTCTTTATCTATGCGGGTCTGATCCATTTGCACTTTTATATCCGTCGCACACAGGGCAATCAGTTTAAATACAACGCCAAATTTTTAGAGACCAACAACCCCAAATTTCTCTTCAAGGATCAAACCAAAGACAATTTGGTGTGGGTCTTTCTCAGCGGTGTCCCTATCTGGACCGCGTATGAGGGGCTGACATTATGGGCCTACGCCAACGGCTGGCTCCCGATGGTCAGTTGGGAACGCTATCCCATCTATTGTACCGTGTTCTTCTTGCTGGTTCCGACCATTCGCGATATTCACTTCTATCTGGTCCATCGCCTACTCCATTGGCCGCCCTTATACCGCATTGCTCATGAGGTTCACCATCGCAATATCAATCCGGGGCCTTGGTCTGGTTTATCTATGCATCCTGTTGAGCATTTCCTCTATTTCACAGGTATTCTCATCCATTGGGTGATCCCATCTCATCCAATCATTGCCATGTGGCACGTTTTCCATGCAGGTCTATCGCCTCACGCAGGTCATGGCGGCTTTGAGAAAATGGTCCTCAAGAATGGCATTGCCGTCAACACGGGAACCTACTATCACTACCTACATCACAAGTTCTTTGAGTGTAATTACTCTGGTGATACGGCCAACTTTATGGATAAATTCTTTGGAACCTTCCACGATGGCACGGATGAATCGACAGCAGCGTTGAGACAACGCTTGCGGGGCAAAGCAGCGGCTAGTCGATAACGATAAACACAGGATAGTAACACAGGCATCCTGCCTGTCACGGGTAGGATGCCTGTGTTACTATCAAGGACAAAATAACGATGAATACACTATACTTTGAAAAAATATCGCAATTTGACCGCACCCAAGAGCCAGTGTCGGTCAGCATTCCCTTCGCCAAGGGGCGGCTTATCGACCCCGCAACGTTTGGCATTCGTGATCAAGCTGACGTGCTGATGACGCAACGCCGTGTGTTGGCGCGGTGGGATGATGGCTCGGTGAAATGGTTGTTGGTCCATTTTCAGCCGGATTTACTAGGGAATCGTGGCAAGACCTTTACATTTGATGTGGATGTTGCCGACGTGACACCACAGATGGATGCAACTGTCAAACTGACAAAGCGCGATGATGGCATTCATGTTGACACAGGTCCATTGTCATTTCGCATCCCCAATGAAGGCTTTTGGCCGATCACGGATGTCCAGTTGAATGGTCGGTCGCTCTGGCAATCGCACCCTATGCAGGGATTTGAACTACATTGTGGTGACATGCGCTTGGGGACAATGGCATCACCTGTGACGTTGGAGATTGAGGAAGAAGGACCGCTGCGTGTGGTCATGTTGTTGAGTGGCAAACACCAACTGGCCGATGGTGGCAGCTATCTCAACTTTCGGGGGCGCATTACCGCCTATGCCGGAAAACCCTATGTGGAGGTCGAGCATCAGTTTATCCACAAAGAGGAAGATGCGGAATGTACACTTAAGTCATTGACCTTGGATTTCAAGCCAACCATGCAGGGCGATCCACAGGTTGCGTTGGGTGAGGGGTTTTATCGGACAGGGATTGAAGAAGTGGATACAGCGCAAACATCAGAACCATTGTCACGCTGTCTGGATGCGGAGACGTTGCTCTATCAGGCCAACGAACACTATGTCGATTCCTTCTATGGTGATTTTTGGGCGGATTGGTGTGATGACCGAGGTGGGTTGGCAATTTCACACTATCAAGCGCATCAGCATTTTCCCAAAAGGTTGACCGTAGGCCGTGATGGGATCATCTGTGACCTCTATCCTGAGTCTGAATCGCCGGCACCTGTGTTGCAGGGTATGGGCAAAACGCATCGTCTGCTGCTCCACTTTCACACAGCCGACACACCGCTGACCGACATCAGCACTCGCAGTTTGCAATTTCAACTGCCAGATCGTCCGGCTCTATCACGGGCATGGTATCGTGAGAACAACCCTTGGGGCGAAACCTTCTTCCCTGAAAAAGTGCCAACCCGTTTGATGAATCTCTTTGGCAAGCTGCACGATGGACGACCCGCAGCGATGGGCATGTTCCACTTTGGTGATGCGCCCGATGCGGGCTACACCGACCAGGGACGTGGTAAGGGTGAGACGGTTTGGGTCAACAACGAGTATGACCGCCCCCATGCCTGTACGCTCTTTTATGGGCTGTCGGGGCAACGTCATGTCCTAGATTCAGGTATTGTCTCTGCACGTCATTGGCTGGATGTCGACTTCTGCCATTACAACCCTGACCCGCTCATTGATGGTGGGCTGCGGATGCACGACCGCTACCATGCGACGGGCAAAGTGGTTCCATCGCACCAGTGGGTTGAAGGCTTCTTGGACTACTATTTCTTGACAGGACGCCGTGAAAGTTTGGACGCGGCAAACTCAGTTGCGGATAATATTCTGCGCATTATGGCGACACCCAGATTTAGCACACCAGGCGCAACCGCTGTGCGTGAAGGCGGGTGGGCGTTGCGCGCGATGGTCGGCATGTGGTTGGGTACGGGTGAAGAAAAATGGCGTGTTGAAGCGCGTCGTATTGTCGATCTGTTCTTGGATTGGTCGGATGAGTATGGGCTGATCATGCCCTACACCAGCCACAGTATGCCCCGTGTTGTCTTTATGATTTCACTCACAGTCAACTCATTTGCGCGCTATTTGTTGATTGAAAAAGATGAACGTATCGAAAAACTGATCGTCGATTCGATGGACGACCTCATTGAGCATTGTCTTGGTCCTGATGGCATTTTCTACTACAAAGAACTGCCATCGCTTCGTCGCTCCGCTCCCACACCGCATGTGCTAGAAGCATTGACCTACGCCTATCGCATCACCCATAATGAACGCTATTTAAAGATTGCGGCACGTCAATTTGCAGCGCTGGCCGAACAGCCGATTGGTGCATGGGGTGGCAAGAAGGTCATTGACTCCAGTGGTGCCGTGATTGCGGGAGGTGGCGGTGGTCGTATCTTTGCCGATAAGTATACATCTGTACTGATCTTTGCCAGTGAAGCGGCGAATTTGGGGTTGCTGGATTGGTACGAGTACCCCTATTCAGTGATTGACTAATTTGAGAGGAGAAAACACATCCATGATTCAAGACAATCATCGTCCAACCTATCACCATCTGCCACCAGAGGGGCTTCTTTGGGACCCGTGCGCCGCCATTTTCTGGCAAGGCCGCTATCACCTCTTCTATCTGCATAGCTCATGGGCGAAATCTGGGCCACCACGTCGCCTTGACGGTTACATCTATAAAGCGTGGGCACACATCTCCTCTGCGGACCTTGTCCACTGGACGCAGCACCCCAACGCGCTGGAGCGGGGGCAAACAGGCAATATCTTTCTCTTGAACAAGACACCCACCATCGTCTTTCCCCATCCAGATGGTGGCGGGGCCAGTTGTTTTGCCAGCAATCCAGCCCGCGATTTAGAGCAATGGCACTTTGACCCCAAAGCCCCCGTGCTGCGACATCCGGTTCAGGGGAATCGGCTATATGCAAACAGCAATGACGTGACCGCGTGGCAGGAAGGCGAGTGGTGCTATGCACTGACGGGGACACGTGATATAACCGTAGGCGATGGGGATGCCCAGCACCTTTTCCGCTCACGCGACCTTGCGACATGGGAATACTGCCATCAATTTTACAAATCCGAACGACGCTGGACGGATGCGCAGGATGACTGTGCCTGTCCTGACTTCTTCCAATTTGGGGACCGATGGATGCTGTTGCACTTTTGTCATCGACGCCCGTGGGGAAGTCGATATTATCTGGGACATTACGAGAACCAGCGATTCTACCCAGACACCTTTGACCGCATCAACTGGCCTGGGGGCAATATTCACGCACCCCGGACAATGCTGGATGCACAAGGACGCCGGATTCTGTTTGTCAATTTGAATGAAGGGCGCAGTCAAGCCGCCTGTGAAGCATCGGGCTGGTCGGGTGTCCTGAGTCTGCCTGTGGTCATTTCACCCGCCTCCGATGGCAAGTCGATCCGCTATGCGCCCGTGGCCGAGTTGCAGGCGTTGCGTCAAGGGCTTTACGAGCAACATGATTTGACGGTTGAGGCTGATATAGATAGACCGCTTGCAGAAGTTAGGGGCGACTGTCTTGAACTTGAACTGGAGATGGCCCCCAATGGGGCCACTGAGTTTGGTGTGAAGCTACGTTGCGCACCCGATGGCACAGAGGAAACCAGCGTCTTCTTTTCGGTTGCGTCATCAACCATCCAGATTGACTATCAGCGCGCCAGTTTATGCGATGATCTGACCTATCAATCGGAGACATGGGTCCAATCAGCCCCCTTTGATTTTGAGGAGGACGATCTGGTCAAGTTGCGCGTCTTCCTCGATCATTCGGTTTTGGAAGTGTTTGCTGGCGACCAGCGTTATTTGGCCCAACGCATCTATCCAATGCATCCTGATACGCTGGGTGTAAAGCTGTTCAGTCGTGGCGGAGACACCGTTGTTAGAAAACTGCGGGCGTGGCAGATGGAGGCGTAAGCCGACAGTACTTAGCGATACGTCCGTATATTCAAATCAAGCGATTCCCAATAGTATTTGAGTGGGTCATCCTCCGCCCAATCTGCATAGAGTTCGTCCCACTTGGCCCAGCCCCAATGTGGGGTCAGCGCGGCGGCATCGACTGGCTCGCTGATGGCTTGATAGCGCGCACTGGTGGACAGACGGATGTGGTCAGCCGTCACGTTGTCGCGTCCTTGGTGAATGGTCAGGCTGTGAAACATAAGGACATCGCCACAACTAAAGGGACTCCAGTGCCAAACAGTTTCGTTATCGATCAACTCGCCAGATGTGACCTGCTTGCTATCCAGATACCCTCGTTGGTTCGAACCACGCGCAACAGTCACGCCGCCCAGAGCAGAATCGCAATCGCCTAGCGGAATCCACACCGTCCATGTATCTCGGCTACCACGCACCGGGTGAAAGTCCTGATGCGCCTCGGTTGTGTGTTCAAAACGCCCCGGAAAGAGGACGTGGCAGATGTGGCGTGGATGCACAAAGATTGGCTCGCCCAAGAGCGACTCAACAATGCCCATGACCGTTGTATGGTGAGGAAAGGCGTTAAACCCACGCAGACTGAGGATATCATTGTAAAATCGTTGCAATTCAGGCGGTGTCGGCTTGTCATATTCCAGATCGATATAGACACCCTCTTTGCGGATACCTTCGTCGATATCAACGCTCTCTCGCAGCAATCCATGACGGTCAGCAACCTGCAACACCTCGCGCCGCACTGCTAAGACTTCATCCACAGGAAGTAACTCTGGAAAGTAGAGATAGCCATTTTCGGCGGCACGGGATTGCAGGGCCGCTTGATTGTCGAGAACATCGCGACAATCAACAAATGGCTCAACGGTTTGCATCATCACACTGGTCATTGGTTATTCCCCTCAGTTTAGAAAACGTCGTACAAGGCGCACAAGACCAAGACTCGTGCGCATTTCAAACTCTTCATAGTGAAAGTGCGAACGGGGAAGTCCTTGTTGAGCCAACCCTTTGCTGAGAGACTCACGCATGGATTCGGCACCACAAAAGTACACATGGGCTATGCGGATATCTTGGCGCAGATCGGCAACAATCTGTTCTGCGGTTAGCCGTTTGTCACGCTGCGACACCACCAAGGAAAAGTCAAAATTGTCAACGGTAGCTGCTGCCTGTTCAAACGCAGGCAATTGTAGCACATCCTCTGGGTTTCGCACACAATAGTAAAGACGGGTTGGCATTGACCAGTTTGGGGGCAGCGTATCGACCCATGCCATAAAGGGGGTGATGCCGATTCCACCCGCGATCCAGATTTGCGGACCATCGGTGGGTGTCAGCGTGAAATGCCCAAAGCTATTGGATACCCGTGCTGTCATGCCTGGCTCCAGCACCTGACCTATCCGTTTTGTATAGCTGCCTAGTCCCTTGACCATGAAGCGTAGTGTTCCCTGTGGGTTTGGTGCGTTGCTGATGGTATATGGATGTGTTTCGTGCAGATTGAGCGGTTTGAAGTTGACAAAGGCAAATTGTCCAGCTTTGTGTGTAATCCCCTTGCCCTGCGGTGTCAAGTGTACCTCGATGACATCTTGATGCTCCACTACATCCGCAACTTGATAGATCAGCGAATTGTGACCGACTTCGCGCGGAATTAATAGATAGAGATAGGAGAGGATGCCGATGACACAAAAGGCGGTAATATAGAGACCAGACGGTTCAAAAACGGCAAATGGTTTTTCAATTAAGAGGTAATGGGCGGCTGCCAACGCAAAAAAGATACCAATCAAGCGATGTGACCAACGCCAAAATCTATAGGGGATGATGGTAATGAGTGAGACACCTACCAAGACGAGAAGGCCATTATAGGAAAGTTCGCCCAAATCCTCAGCGTTATCGTTAATGCCAGCAATAAGCGCAATGTTGCCAATGTCTGGGTCCATATTCTCATGCAGAAAAGATGCAACGATGGCAATCACGGCCAGCCATTTGTGCAGGACATAGACGCGATCCAGGCTACCAAACGTTGCCTCAATCCCGTTGATGCGTGTGGCGATGAGTTGTGTAATGCTCATTAAGATGAGGGCCACCACGCCCAGATATTGACCCAAAGCTGCGGTGCCATTTCCCTGCGCAATCAGCGGGCCATACCAGATGAGCGGGATCGCATTGGCGATACAAATGATGATGAGTCCACGAATCTTCATTGATTTTCCTTGTATTTGTATGAACGATTATACAGCGATAACCACTTTGCCCTTGTGTTTGCCTTCACCAAAATATTGAAGACATTGCGGCACGTCGGCTAAGGGATAGGGGCCATCAATAATCGGCTTGAGATGTCCGGCTTCAAATAGCTCGTTGGCATAGTCTAGCCCCTTGTTTGTCTTTAGCCCCACAATGCTGATCTGCTTTTGTTGCAGCCGACGAATGATGGGACCAAAAAAGAGCATCTGAAAAATACGCGGTGTCGTGCTACCGACCGTGACATAGCGCCCATTGGGGGCAAGGACACGGGTATAATCAAACGGAAAACGAGTGGTTTTGGTGTCCAAGATCAGATCATATTGCTGCCCGTTTTTGGTGAAATCTTCCTGCTTATAATCAATGAGATGCTCAAAGCCAACGGAACGCATCATATCAAATTTATCAGCACTATCCACGCCCGTGACGCCTTCAACCCCCATGTGTTTGGCAATCTGCACACCCAATGTACCAACACCACCGCCGCCACCATTGATTAACAACCGCTCCCCCGCTTGAAGTTGCCCCACATCGATTAGACCCTGAACAGCTAAACAGACCGCATGGGGAATGGCGGCAGCATCCACATAGCTCATCGCCGCAGGTTTCGACGCCAACGCCTTTTCGGGAACACAGACATATTCGGCAAATCCGCCAAACCCCGTCTCCGATAAATCCCCATAGACACCATCACCGGGTTGAAATTGGGTCACATCCTTGCCAACCGCTTCCACATCGCCCGCAGCCTCGGCCCCCATGATCAAGCTTCTGGGTTTTGGCAGGCCAGCAAATAGCCGCATATAAAATGGCTCGCCCCGTGCCAGCCCCCAATCCCAATCATTGATGGCCGTTGTATGAACTTTAACCAAGACTTCGTCCTCCTTGGGCGTCGGTTTGGCAACGTCTTGCAGTTCCAGATCATCTGGTGTCCCATATTTTGTGAGTACAATTGCTTTCATTATGTTCCCTTTAACTCAAATATTCAAAGGCTGTGTCTTGTCATCCATGATAATGATGTTGGTGATACGTAACGGAGTATACGCTGTTTGGCGACGCCCGTCAAATGGATTGTACTTCTTCTTATGAAATGTATTGTATAATTATAGGTAACATTGGACCTTCGGGGGTGATCACAAAAACGATCTATACGAACAAGATTCGACGCTCATCTCCCGAATATCCAGAATTCGCAACTCATGCAGTATAACGATTGAAATAAGTAATGAGCATAAACAAAATCCAATCAAGTCTTCAAGCGATTGTGACGAATACATCTCTTTTCGACGAACTCAATTTCAACGAACGCGAAGAGATGATAGACTTCATCGAATTTCATATCCTGCATCGCATTGATGGGCTATGCCAGGCACAAATAAGGTCAAACGATTTGGAGGTCTTGAAGAAAGATGCGGAGTGTATGCTGCGTCAACTAACAGAGGTTAACACGTCCTTGTTTGAACGGATTCGTTCCGAGATTAGTATCGGCAATCATAGAGGCACTGACTTCATAGCGCTGATTGAGCGATATAGTGGGGTCCGGTCAAGCAATCTCAAAGCACAGAACCACGTTGGCTATGACGTGCTTGATGCATTTGTCAATGGCCTGATGCTTGCCCAACCGCTGCCTGTGGAGACAAAGCAACGTGGGCCAGAAATGGTTTATTATCAACAAACACCGGCGCGCATCATTGTTGCACTAGCCGAACGCGCTTGTCTGACAAAACAGGATGTTTTCTATGATTTGGGGTCGGGTTTGGGTCATGTACCCATCTTGGTCAATTTGCTGACTGGTGTAACGACCAAGGGCGTCGAGTTTGAGCCAGCCTATTGCGCATATGCCAGCGCATGTGCCCGTGCATTCAATCTCACTCGTGTCCTGTTTATCAATATGGATGCTCGTCAGGCCGATTACGAAGATGGCACAGTCTTCTTTCTATATACGCCCTTTAAAGGCAGAATTCTCCAACAAGTATTGGATAAGCTATATCAAGAAGCGCAACGGAGACCGATTCGAGTTTTCACCTATGGGGCTTGTAGCCTATCCGTGTCGCAGCAACCTTGGCTATATTGTATGGACCCAAGGGGTGTTGATCCTGATCAATTGTGCATGTTTCACACTACCTAACTTACGGATTGGTCTCCTTCATATGGTTGTATGCATGTTTGATCAGACGGCGCAGTACACTATCATCCACATCAGCCAGTTTATTGACGTAAAGACACGATTTACCCAGCTTGTGCTTCCCAAGTTCGGCCAGCAACCCTTCATAATGCTCAAAGCCCGGCATGATATACAGGGTCATGCTCTGCTTACGTGGTGAAAAACCGACACACGGCATATCACCCTCACGCCCACTTTCATATTTGTAGTGATAGCTGCCAAAGCCGACAATGCTACTGCCCCACATCACAGCCTCTTCTTCCGTAATCTCTTCCATCATTTTGAGCAAGGTAAAGCTGTCTTCGCGGCGTCTCTTGTTCTCCACGTGGCTCAGAAAATCAACCACATTTTGGTCCGTAGGACGAGTCTTGTTCTCAGACATATCAACTGCTCCTTATTTATATTCAATAAAATCTACTTCCACCGTATCCCCATTGGAGATAATCTCCACCCGATGAACACCCTCCTCGAGCACATCCGATTCCCACAACAGCGCCTGAAAGTGATCGCTACCGCTGCAGGACACATTTTCCGCAACAAGAACCCCATCTATCACAATATTGGCCGTGTCCATGTAATCTGACTTCAAGCCATAAAATCGGACTTGATTGCCTTCAAAAAGTACAGTCAGCGAATTCCCCGCTTCCCACATCGTGCGCGTGGTCCCATCAGAGTTCTTGGGCGCATACCACGTATCGCCACCGTTGACGCCCAGACGTGGGTCCGTATCTTCCAGCTTGACCCATTCACCCGTTTCCGATGCTGTCGCCAGCGTCGCGTTTCTGGGTGTGCCATCATCTTCGCCTGCTTCAAAGTCGGCACTGAGTACACCCGACGCGATCAGTGCTTCCATATCAGGCAGTGGTTCATCAGATAGCGGCTCGTCGCTCAATGCACCCAACCCTGTGGCTGGACTATCCGGCTGTAGTCGATAATCGCCACCATCAAAGTCGATAAATTGCGGGTCTGCTGTGAACTCACCACTACCCGACGCCACACCCAACAATACGATGCCATCGTCAACATCCCAGTACACATTGTTGGTATGCACTGACGTATCTTTGTCCTCGCCCTCAAAGACAGGACTCCACATGTCATTGCGAGTCACGACAATATTTTCATGAACGGCAATACCCTGTCCCTCAAGCACAAATACGGTGTCCATTGCCATGCCGTCTAAAGCCTCGGTGCGGATAATCGTATTGTTGCTGATACGGCTCTGCGAATCTTCAGCCCACCAGAAGACAAAATCCTGATAATCACGGCTGATGTTGTACTCAACCACGACATTGTTCGTCGGCATTCGGGCCAGATCGTGGAACCAGCTAATCTCCAGAAAGCCCATATTGTGGCGTGTTTGGTTGTGGTGAATATGGATATTATCCTTGTGATTGCGACCGTCATCGATCTCGATAGCACCGCCATCACCACCCCACTCACCACCTTCGACATACATATTTTCGATGATGTTATACGAGATTTCCTGATTGCCAATGCCCAAATGAATGCCGATGGGTCCCCAGAAGGGCTGTGACAGAAATCCGTGATAATCTAGCTCGTTGGTATCATGAATATAGTTGTGGGTGATGAGGCTATGTTCACTGTATGAATGGATGGCTTTGGCATTGTGGGAAAATTCGTTGTTACGGATGACGACATGATCGTGACCCAGACCCACATGGAGTGCGCCACTTTTCCAAACCTCCAAGAAATTTGCCCCGGGTCGAGCGGCTGCTGTGCGGTGAAAATAGAGGTTTTCGACAATGTGATAGTCACCCCGAATTTGCATAGCGTTGCCATTCAGCGTATGCCGATCCGCATTGGCAAACTTGGGGGCCTCGCCGCTGCCATATGCACCAATGAGAATGGGGTGGTCTGCCGTGCCGTCGCCATTGATGGTGACACCGCTAGTATAGCTGCTGCCGCGTTTGAAATAAATGTGATCGCCCGGTTCAAACGTCATGCTGGACACCTTGGCAAGCGTTTGCCAAGGTGCATCTTCACTTGTCCCGCTATTTTGATCATCACCACCTGTGCTGTCAATGTAGAATGTTTGCAGCGTATTGTCCTTGATGGACACTGTTACCGCTGGTCGGTCCTCGTTGGGAGGCATCGTTATCGGCTGGCATCCTACCAAAAAGAGGACGAGTCCACATGAGATTAAGATGACTATATTTTTGAAATGGTGTTTCATACGCTCAAGACCTTCTTTGTATCTGTCTGAAAAGTTCTATTAAAAAAATTGTAGAGGAGACTTTGGCTCCATGATAATTGATGACTCGTCATTTGGCAATTGGTCGTATAATGTCATGGCATCCCCAAAATTGCTATAGCAGGCCATTGGTTTCCTATAGGACCATTGGTTATCAAATTAATTGACTTAAACAGATTGTTCTGCATTATGGATAAATAACAGTATCGCAGGTTGGCTACCTGCGTCACAGATAACCAATCTGTGATACTGGTTTATGCTAGTATCCTAATTTGCACATCTGTTACATTCGTCTTTATAATATAGGTACTCTATTGGTAATTTTTTGGTTAATGAAAGATTTCTGTTCTCTATTTTAAGCTTTTAGATTGAGTGGTTAGCCGTTACACTCTCTTCTTGGCTTGATTAGCAAACGGCCAGTGAATAAGCAACCGCACCGAAGTTTAACAGGTTTGCTATTTTTTCCTTATAGACAATTGATACCGAGGGCAAAATGAAGACAACAACGCTCATTGAACCAACATACACAGCAGTACGCACAAACATTACACGTCACATTTTCGTTATCTTCGCTTTGATTTTGCTTTATCATACACCGATTCATGCGCAGACAACAGATGACTCTGTGACTGTCACCACGGAGTCACAACAACAAGATTCAGACCCAACTGTTTCAAAAAAAACTCACCCCTCGTCTAGCCCTGAGCAAGATATGAGCTCCGCATCTGAGAACAGCAGATCGAGCGATGATGCGCAAGCAATAGAGCAGTTTGCAGACATCTATGAGCCAGACAATCAGTTGTCCGATGCATCATGGATCGATGGATTGTTCCCACAAATGCACACCATTTTTCCTGTTGGTGATAGCGACTGGGTGAAATTTACCTTGACACAAAATTCAAGTATCGTGCTTGAAACATCTAGTGTAGCAGACCCCAATGGTGACACAACGCTCACACTCTATAATCAAGATGGCTCTCAAATTGAGGAAGATGATGATGATGGTATAGGCTATTTTTCCAATATTACCTATTCTTGTAGCAGTCCACTGTCTGCTGGTGAGTACTATGCCAAGGTTGATGACTATGGGAACAATGATACCATTGGTTTCTATCAAATTCAGTTGAACATCACCGCTTGCCCAGTTTCAACGCCAACACGAACACCCACGTCTACACGAACGCCTACGCCTACGCACACACCGACATCAACAAGAACGCCAACCGCAACGCTCACGCCTACCCCAACCAGCGACAGCTATGAACCCGATGATCAACCGTCGTATGCATCCTTACTCATAGACGGCGTACCACAAACGCATAGCATTATACCTGTAAGTGACAGTGACTGGGTGAAATTTACACTGACACAAGGTTCAGGTATTGTGCTTGAAACATCGGGAATACAAGGTGGCAACACATTCCTGGCACTATATGACCTGTATGGGAATCAAATTGCATATGATAATAATAGTGGCGAGGATCGTTATTCCCGTATTATCTATGCGTGTGACTACAATAATTTTCTGGGGGCTGGTGATTACCGTGCATTGGTGGAAGAATCAGGGAATAATGGCACGATTTCCAGCTATACCATCACGTTGGATGTGACCTCTTGTGCTACTGCCACACCGACCAAAACCGCGACACCGACTCGGACGTCAACAGCAACGCGAACGCCCACAGCAACGCGAACCCCTACGCCGACTCGAACGCATACGCCCACAAAAACGCCAACTATCACACCAACATCAACGCCGACTAGCGATGGCTATGAACCCAATAATCAATGGTCATATGCCTCATTCATAACGGATGGTGTCCCGCAAACGCATAGCATTATACCTGTGGGCGACCAAGATTGGGTCAAATTTACCTTGAGCGCAGATTCGGGCATTGCGCTTGAAACATCCGGTATATCAGGCGGGAATACAATTCTGACGCTCTATAATCAAAACCAGTCTCAGATTACCTATAATAGCAATGGTGGCCCAGGTTATTATTCGCGCATTACCCGTACTTGCAGCTACAATAGTCTATTGCCAGCGGGTGATTACTATGCTGAGGTTGAAGAAAATGGCAATAATCACACGATTTCCAGCTATACCATCACGTTGAATGTGACGCCCTGCCCCACCGCGACACCGACCAAAACGGCGACACCGACTCGGACTTCAACACCAACCCGAACGCCCACATTTACACGGACACCGACGCGGACGAGAACCCCCACACCGACACGGACTCATACGCCGACTCAAACCCCGACAAGAACCCCGACACCGACCCCAACCAGTGACGGCTATGAACCCAATAATCAGCTATCGTATGCGTCCTCACTCGCAGACGGTGTTCCACAAACGCATAGCATTATACCCGTAGGCGATCAGGATTGGGTAAAATTCACATTGGCACAAGACTCAGGCATTGAGCTTGAAACATCCGGCGTATCAGGCGGAAACACCATCCTGACCCTCTATACGCAAAATGAGTCTAAGATTGCCTCGAATAGCAATAGTGGTCCAGGCTCTTATTCTCGCATCACCTATACATGTAGCAGAAATAGTTTATTGTCCCCTGGTGAGTACTATGCAATGGTTGAAGAAAATGGAAATAACCGCACGATTTCTAGCTATACCATTACGTTGAATGTAACGCCTTGCCCAACAGCGACACCCACCCGAACGTCTACACCGACACGGACCCCTACACCAACGCGAACACCCACACCAACGAAGACACATACACCAACGCGAACACCCACATTGACGCCTACCTATACCCCTACTCATACGCCGACCCCGACGGATACGCCCACATCAACATACACACCAACGCCGACCTATACCCCCACCCACACGCCGACGTATACGCCAACGCCAACCGTCCTGCCAACGGATATGGCACGACTGGACGACATCGTACAGATTTCATCCGGACGCGAACATACCTGTGCTTTGACCAGAGCGGGTAAAGTCATGTGTTGGGGCAAAAATGACCAAGGGCAGCTAGGGGATCAATCTACATGGCAGCATAACGTTGCGATGGGTGTCTATGGATTGCAAACAGGCATTCAATCCATCACCACGGGTGATGACCACACCTGTGCGTTGACCACTGAGGGGACTGTTCTTTGTTGGGGGCGCAACCAAGAGGGGCAGTTGGGCATCAGTAGTCACACAGCCAGCCAGCTTGCACCTGTCGAGGTCCAAGGGTTGGAAAGCCGCATCCAAGCGATTGCGGCGGGTACACAACATACCTGTGCCTTGACCGAACAAGGGAGCGTCCTCTGCTGGGGGAGCAATGTCAATGGTCAGTTGGGTGATGGGACAACGGTCAGCCGAAACGCACCCACAAATGTTGTGGGGCTGGGCAGTGGCGTGGCCGCACTTGTCGTTGGCGGGGCGCATAGCTGTGCATTGAGTACGGGTGGCAATGTTAAATGTTGGGGACTCAATCGCGATGGGCAGGTTGGCAACAATACAAGCAACAACCAAAACACGCCTGTTGATGTTGTAAACATGAATCACAACCTGAATCATATCGCGGCGATTACAGCAGGTCGTCTGCACACCTGTGCATTGGATAGGGCGAGTAACGTATTGTGTTGGGGTGACAATGAGCATGGTCAGCTTGGGACACAATCTGGGCAGGATAGTTGGACCCCTGTCACGACATTGGATAGTGATAGAGCATCGCAAAGTGGGATGAGCGGAACGATCTCATCCGTCCACGCAGGTGGATATCATGCCTGTGTCTTTACAGCAATTGGTGAAACTGCCTGTTGGGGGCGCAATGACCGTGGGCAGCTTGGGGATAATACGACAGAGAATCGCCATAGCCCAGCAATGGTCTATGGATTGGGGCAAGTAGCCCGTTCCCAACAGACAGCCAATACAACCATCACCAGTATGTCCGTCGGCAGCGAGCATACCTGCGCTGTCGTAGACGCTGAGACAACCGAAGCGGGTGTCGTGAAGTGTTGGGGTGCCAACACCTTTGGGCAGTTGGGGAATAATAATACCCAAGATAGTGCTGTGCCTGTCGATGTTGTTGTGCGCTTGACCCCAACACCCACTGTAACACCTACACCCACTGTAACACCGATACCCACTGTAACACCTACACCAACCGTCATATCTGTTGGCAACGTCCCACCCAACGACCCGCAGCCCTCACGACCCACGTTCACTCCCGTACCTACAATTGACCAGAGCGGTGTAGATGGCTATGAGTCTAATCATGAGCCGGATGATCGCTGTGAAAATAGCGTGGAGATTCTACCCAATGGGTCCATTCAAAGGCATACCTTCCATCGTATCAATGCCAGTGGGACAGAACAAAATGCAGAGCAAAATAACAATGCGACACCTGATACGGATTGGATTTATTTTGAGGCGACTCGCGATCATGAATATCAGATTGAGGTCAGTGTCCCACCAGCCTCGCGCGCTGATGTCGAGGTTGAGCTGTATACAGCT
>JBCCFC010000089.1:0-18640 GCA_039029935.1 Chloroflexota bacterium | reverse complement strand
TTATCATCAATATCATTCAAAATCACACTGGAGATAAAGAATGGATCATACATGCAGAGTTCATTGAGTAAGATGGCGGTTAGGTTGGTGACTGGCTGATTGTAAACTTGTGCATAGCGATAGACTGCTTCTAGCCCCTCCTTCTGTTCCAAATAGGGTGACATGCGAATCAATGACAACCGACCTGCCTCTAAATATTTATCAATAATTGTGATGAGCCAACCTACATACGAGCCAGTCACAAGCATCGGGGCGACTTTTGATTCCGCCACGGAGTGAAAGCTTCCTGCCATTGTTTCATCAGGCGGCGTACTGTAATCTTTTGTTGGATAGATATACTGGGTGATATTTTGAAACTCATCAATCATCACCAAAACTCGCTCATTGCGTGTTCCTGCGTAAACGTGTGGAGCATGATATGCACGACTCCATGCTAGGTCGGGGCTATCCTTTTCCGTATAGTTCCAGATAATTTCGGCGTCCCTTATTAGAGAGTCATTGCCTAGTTGACGGCCATATTCTATGATCTGTTCCAAGTTTAAAATCTCGGTAACAAGATGAGGTTGACGCGTTTTAAAGGATATGTAGTGAGACGCAAAGGTTGCAAAATAGCTAATCGCAAAATCACCAGTCCACATTTTTTTTTCTTGAATATCAAAGTAAAAGGGGATCACCTGCCCATTTTGACTCCAAAGCTGGTTGAAAATACGTTGGATAAACACGGTCTTACCACTTTTTCGACGCGCGATAATGGCACGGGATTTTGATGCTCTATTAGGGATTAAGTCTAGCCATTTCTGAAACTTTGCAAAATCTTTCTTCCGACCCACTAAAAGTGTTGGCTCACCAATTTTTTCAAAGAGTGGGTATTGCATCTCATTCATTGTTTTTCACAGCCTCCTCTAACTTCTCCATAATCATCACGGTATCGCGCTCAATCGGTAGAAAATAGGCGTTGTTATCCGTCACCAGCGGCCCCTCGCCCACATACACACGCACTTCATCGGCGTCCATTGCCCAATACTGTCCTAATGCCATAATCGGACCCAAGTCATCATCCACAAACTCATTATCGGCTGCTTGTAACATCTCTTGTAATGTAGCGTTGGTCAATGGCTCACGGGTTGCCACCACAAAGGCATGGCTTCCACCAGAGAACCATACCGTTGTGTTCGGGAAAACGTGCTGGACTGTACGGATAATGGTCTTGAAATCGGGTTCAATCAAATTGTGAAAGGGCAACCATTGCATAAACACACCGTCATCAGCCAGACGCTGGTCCACCTGCTCGTAAAATTCCTGTGTAAACAATGCCCAACTGCTGGTGTTGACCGGATGGGTCGCATCGGTGGTGATGATGTCATAGGTGTGGGGCGTCTGTAACAGGAAATTACGTCCATCTTCCACATACGTGTTTAGCCGAGGGCTGCGCAATACATTATAGTTTTCTTCCCAATATATCTCCGCTGCCTCAAACTGCTGTGCGGACAGATCGACGGCATCAATATGGGGAATACGGTGGGTGTCGAGGGAGCCTGTCGCTACACCGTTGCCAAAACTAAGCATCATCGCTTTTTCGGCATCGGGACGCAAAATCGGCGGCAAGTGACCAAGTAGACGGAATGCGTACATACTAATTGGGTCAGTTGGCACTTCAATACGTCCGTTGACAAAGGAGACCTTGAAATTTTCTTCGGGGACGTCAAACACAGCGACCGTTGTCTCCACACCTTCGCTATAGTATACCATATATTCGGAAGGCCCTTGACGGAAGCCAAAATATTGACCATCAGGCAGCAACATCACCATGACAATACCAAGTGCAATGCCTGCTTGGGGTAGCATCCGTTCGCGTAGTAAATCCTGTGGCGGCGCATTTTTGTTGGACTTTGTTGTTGCCGGTGCTGAAATAATCCACGTTGTAACCAACCCAATGACTAAATTGACAACGGCCAATCCTGCCACCGTCCCCTGTAACCCCAGCCGTGGAATCAAGATAAACCCAACTGCCAGCGAGCCAAGCACTGCACCAAAGGTATTGAACGCATTTAATCTGCCCAAATCTGCACCAATGGTATCCGCTTGCTCCTGCGTATAGATGCTGACGGCTATTGGAAAGAGGATGCCCAGAAAGGTTGTAGGCAGAATCAAGATGATAAAGCCAATCAAAAACTCAAAGAGCATGATGTTGCCGACAGTGGGGTTGCCAAAGACTGACTCCAAACTCAACGAGGGCAGCAATGTGAAGAGAAAGAGTGTGAGCAGCGCACTTAGGCCGACAGCAAGTTGCATTAGTCCAAAATGACGCAGTTGAATGGCATTGCCTGCCTGTTGATTTTGTTGAATCCATCGTGCGCCCAACCAGCCACCGATCCCCAAACCGGCCAGAAAGGTGGTCAGCATGATGGAGAAGGAGAAGACTGCATCTGTGGTGAAAATCGCCAGGATGCGCGCCCACGCGACTTCGTACCCTAATGCCACAAAGCCTGAAAGCGCATAGGTCCATAGAACAAATTTGAGGACGAATGGTCGTGCTGATGAGGATTGGGACTGTGGCTTTTTCGATGTCTTTTGGGTTGATATGGTTTGAGATGCGGACGATAGCTGCCCTTGCACCACCCATGCACCAATGGCAGCAATCACATTAAGCGTAATTGCCACATACAACGTTTCCTGTGTCCCCAACAGTCGCAGCAAAAACAACCCTGTCAGGCCACAGCCCAGTGCAGCACCCAGCGTTTCTGCCGCATAGAGCCAGCCAACATCGCTACCGACGCTTCCACGCTTCTGACCTGTGTATGCCCGTGCCATCGCTGGCAGCGTTGCCCCCATCAAAAACGTCGGTGGGACCAATAACAAAATCGAAAACAGTAGACGAATCAGGACAATCTGCGATGAAGTTGGCGCAAATGACTGTACTAGCTGACCGTAGAGTGGCATCAACGCCGTCAGAGCCAATGATGAGACAAACCCTGTGATAGCAATGCCTAGTTGCAGCCCTGTATAAAGACGCAACGGATTGGCGACCTGATCTGCTCGCCGCCCCAGCAGATAGCTGCCCAGAGCCGTCCCTCCCATAAAGGCCGCTAACACAGCCGCATATGCATAGACGCTGACACCAAAGACCAACGTGGATTGACGCACCCACGTCACCTGAAAGATGAGCGCGCTGATGCCGGATAAACTATAAAGGACAAGGAGCAATGTACGTGTGGTATGATATGACATAAATAACTTGTTTCTAAACGAAATGAAGACGAGACAAAGCTGTCCCGCCTTCATTTCAATGGTTCAAGAATGAATTGTCAACCGCTAACTATCAACTGTCAACTGTCAACTATTCACTATTTTCTACTGATCTTCTTCAGCAATGCGTGCCAATACTTCGTTCACACCAGCCTCAACGTCAGGCAGAACCTCCGCAGCAACGGCTGTTGGGTCATCCCACAATGGTGACAACAAGTTGTCCCATGTGCTGTTGATTTCACCGTGACGAACGATCATGTGGTTACTAGATTCCAATCCATGACGGAAAGAACCTTCGTAAACAGTCTTGACATCTTCTGGTGACATACATTCAAACTGGCTATACCATTCTTCCAGGAGAAGGGTCTGTGTGGGAGGCGTGTTTGTCGCTTCCATGTAAGCACGTGCGCCATCTTCAGAAATCAAGTATTTCACGAATGACCACGCGTCTTCCAGTTCCTGACCTTCCAAACCACGGGTAAGGACCCAAGGATCGGTGAAGATTGTGGAACGATCTGGTGCGCCTGCAACACCATATGGTAATGGTGCAACACCCCAACAGAAACCGCCTTCAACGTCTGGCGTGATAGAGCCATAAACCCACCAACCCCAACCACCAGTTGTGTTCATGGCAACACGGCCACTCTGGAACGCGCCACCCAATGCGTCCAAGCCTTGGCTGGCCGCAGAATCTGGCATCACATTGTGCTTGTACATCAGATCATGACGACTCTGGTAGGCCATGACTGCATTCTCACTGGTGAAGTCCATACCAGAAGCAGCGAAGCCTGTTTCAAATGCATCTTCCGGCCATGGGAAGGCATCAAACATCCAGCCAATGGCTTCACGAGGCCAGATGCCTTCGTTCCAACCATAGGTTGCTGTTGTTGGGTCTTCGTAACCCACTGTCAACTGTGTTGCCAAGTCCAATGCCGCGTCCCAAGTCCAAGACTCGTCATCCCAGTCAATGGTTGGGTAGTCAAGGCCAGCAGCATCAAACAAGTCCATGTTGTAGAACAAGTAGCTACCAGTGGTCAAGAATGGCAATGCCCATTGCTTACCCTCTGATTCATAAATTGCCAATACCTCTGGGATGAACACGCTCATGTCCACGCTATCGCGCTCGATCAGTGGTGTCAAGTCCATGATTAGGCCACGATGACGATCACTTGCAAAGCCATCACCACCCCAGTTGGTTGACCAAACATGCAGTGGTTCACCCGCAGCAATCATCGCTTCGCGTTTAACCGCAATGTCAGGTTGATCCAAGATCAACAGATTGACGGTGATGTCAGGATTGGCTTCCTCAAATGCAGGAATCGCAACCTCTTGCTCCCATGGGTTTTCAGTCGTGCTTGTGCGAACCATCCACACAATCTCACGTTGTGCATCGCCACTATCAGCAGCATCGCCAGAGTCGCCACCGCTTGGTGCAGGCGCAGGACAGGCGGCCAATACCAATGATGCACAAAGCAACACGGCTACAACCAGCCAAGCATTTCGTTTCAACATAATATTGAACTCTCCTTAAATATGGATTTTTTGTTTTTTGTTCTTAGTCATTGAGCCGGTTCGTAGGGGCGTACCCGTGCGGTCGTCCAACGATTCGCACTTGGGCGACCGCAAGGGTACGCCCCTACGATGAAATTTTTTCTCACCGTTTGGCTAAGACCGATTTTTGATGTGGTATTCCATAATGAATTATGGAAACACACCTATATATCAACCAGCAACCATAGATTGCCAGTGACTAACTAACCTTTCACACCGCTAATCACGATACCTTGGATAAAGAATCGCTGTGCAAAAAAGAATACAACGACACAGGGTAAGACCACGACCAAACTTGCAGCCATCAACCAGTGCTGTGGTGTACCACCAAAGGGTGTGCGGAACATCGACAGACCCAACTGTACAGTGAATTTTGCGTTGTCGTTGAGATAAACCAATGGCTCCAAATAGTTGTTCCAGTGGAACATGAATGACAGGATGGCAACCGCACCCAAGACTGGCTTGGACAGTGGCAAAATGATACGCCACCAAATGCCAAGGTAGTTTGCGCCTTCGATAACCGCCGCTTCGTCATACTCTTTGGGCAATGTCATATAAAACTGTCGCACCAAGAAAATGAGATAGGCACTACCAAACCATGCTGGGACAATCATCGGCAGATAGGTATTCAGCCAGCCCAGTTCTGCAAACAGAACATAACGAGGAATCAGCGTCACCTGCTGTGGCAACATCATTGTACTCAACACCAACATAAACAGCATGTTCCGGCCAGGCGCACGTAGCCGCGCAAACCCAAACGAGATGAATGAACATGAAAGTGCTTCACCGATCATGACCATGATGGCATAATAAGCTGTGTTGAGGAAATATCGGCCAAAAGGATTAAAGGTTAACGCGTCATAGTAGTTATGCCATTGTGGAACGACAGGGAACACTGTCGGTGGCATCTTGAGGGCCTCGATCTGTCCTTTGAGAGAGGTAGACAACATCCACATAACAGGAAACAGCACAATCAATGCACCGATTGTCACAACAATCGTTGCAATCACGCTGCCCATCTGCTCTTGAAATTGTTTACTTGCAAAGCGGCTAGGTTTGACATAGTTTGCGCTTGCCGCCGTGGGGATGTTTGCTGATGGTAATGCTTGTTCAGCCATTTTTATCCAAAACTCCGTACTATGCGGATTGTGATCCGCTTACCGTTAAATTGTATTGTCTGCTGCATTCTCATAGTAAACAGCCCGTCGTGACACTTGGAACATGATGATGGTTAACACCAAAATGACCAAGAACAATATCCACGCTTGGGCGGCTGAATAGCCAAAGCGGAAACTTCTAAAGGCATTGAGATAGAGATAGAGAACATAGAACATGGAGGCATAGGCTGGACCCCCGGTGCCGCCTGAAACGATGTATGCTGGTGTAAACACTTGGAAGGAAGCGATGATACCAGTGATAAATGTGAAGAGAATGACTGGGGAAATCATAGGAATCGTAATGTTACGAAACTTTGCCCATGCTCCTGCGCCGTCAATCGTTGCCGCCTCATACAAAGAGGTCGGGACGCCTTGCAACCCAGCGAGGTAGATGACCATTGGGCCACCCAGCCCCCAAAGGCTCATTAGCACAAAGGACGGGACCACCCAATCGGGATCAAAAAACCATTTGGGGCCAGTGTAGCCAATCGGTATCAGTCCGGTTGGACCCAGAAAACGAGCAATGACGTAGTTCACGATGCCAAAACTTGGGTTGAGCAGCCATTGAAAGAGTAATGCCACCGCCACACTACCGCTAATTAGTGATGGAATGTAGTAGAGTGTGCGGAAGACGCCCAGCAGTGGCACTTTTTGATTGAGCAAGACAGCCAGTGCCAGTGCCCCAATAATCCCGAGAGGGACGCTCAAAAATGTGTAGTAAGCGGATACCTCTAGCGACTGATAAAAAATACCGTCTGCAAATAGCCTCGTGTAATTTTCCATCCCCAACCACTCTGGTGCTTTACCCACATTATATTTTGTTAGACTGAGATAAAACGATCCAAGGACGGGGCCACCTTGAAATAAGATGAATCCAATAATCCAAGGTGTAATAAAGAAATAAAACCAGCGAGCTTCCCGTTGCGCCAGTTTCCCCTTCGGCCAAATTCTGCCCATAATGACTCTCTTTGTTCAAAATAATACTATGTCAAATTTAAAAAGAAGCGGAGAGAGCATTCTCTAATGCGATGTCCGGCACTAGAGAGTGCCTAGCTCCACCTTTTCCATATTTCCGTTAAGGTTGATATGCATACACAACCCCATTTACACTACGTACATATATTTTACCACCCGCTGCAACGGGTGCTGCATTTGCCAATTGATCGTCGTCCAATCGCCAGACCTCTTTGCCATCGCTCAACTGCAATCCACGCAATTGGCTCCCCCCATCTGCGCGGGTGATGACGTAGGCGTGGTCTTGAGTCAACGCGGGCATGGAGACAAAGTTGAGTGCTTCAAATGACCACAGGCGTTTTCCATCTGCAAGGTCTAGGGCAATTAGTTCTGTTGTGGATTTAACATAGGCGGTGTCTGCGGTTGCGCCAGCAGGGATGACAGGGACATCGTTGAAGTTTCGCACCCATTGAGCCTCACCAGATGTTTTCTCTAAAGCGAAAACCGTATCCCCACCTGTAATCAACACACTATCTTGGGTGAGAATTGGTGCAAAGAGTAAAGATAATATCTCGTGTTTATAGTGCCATAGCTCTTGGCCTGTCTGCAAATCTAGGGCGTAAGCACCCAATAAATCAGTGAAAAAGACAGTGTTGTTTTCGATGGCAGCACCAGACGCAATTGCCTCATCCGCTTTGAATGACCATACTTCCGCACCATTGTTTTTATCAAAGGCTACCAGTGTGCTTGATGCCCCAACAATGACCAAATCACCAAAGACTATGGGCGATGTGACATGCCCACCTAAATTACCACCGCTGCTACCGACAAAGGGAAATTGGTGAATCCACTGTATTTCACCAGCGACACTATCAAGGGCCACCAAAAAGCCTTCTGTGCCTGCCTCTGCTCGAATAAAGACCCGTGTATCATCCATCGCTGGTGACAAAAATGCACCTGCGACATTAAAATCCCACAGCGTATCTCCGCTAATAAGGTCAAGCGCATAGAGCTTTCTGGGACCTTCGGCAATTAACATGTTTTCTGAAACAGCCACCGGGCTTGTATGTAATGTCTCGCCACCAATTTTGAATTCAAAAACACCATTCAATGGCGGCGGAATATCATCCTCAATGGCACGATCTCGGTCTGGTCCAGAGGCTTCCATCAACCACAGTGTTTTGTCTGCGGCATCAACCACAGGGGTGTTGTTGGTGAGGCGGCGAAGCGGGTTGTTGGAAACACAGCTTGTGGTTAGCAGTGTTACGAATGCAAGACAGTAACAGAGGTGAATGAATGATGGATAAATGCGTTTGAACTTTTCTATTTGACTATCAACGCTCTGTCTATGATGCATAAATGTGTAAGTTGAGTTATGTTATTGTATTTTGTTTGGTAAGCAGCCAGAAAAGAATATTTGTCAGCTTGCTCAAAATTTTTCCCATTGTAATTCATGAACCACAACTTTACAAAAATAAATGCATGTGGAAACCCATATTTTATTGCCATGCCTCTATCATGTCTTCTATTTTCCATGACCCATATCTCAGCCCTGACCAACCTCTCCTTATTTCTTCATCCTCAAATCCACATTCCGCCAACGCTCCATATACTGACCCTCTACTCTTTATGAATGCCCCCGTCATCATTGCCCACATCATTCTCAACAAACTTATGTTTGTTCCTATTCCTACCACCTGCACTATATATACTAATACTTCTATCGTCTTTTCTCTTGCTGTTGTTGTTGTCATCTTTCTCCCTATGCCTTTCTATTTTTTATTGCTGCCACTCTCTCTGGCTTTCCTTATTCTCTACTATCGTCTCATTTTTGTCATTTTTTGCCATTTTATTGATTGAATTAGTCGTTTTTTACCGGAAACTAAAGTTACACGCAGTAGGCCGAAAAAGTATGAAATAGGGGAAATTTTGCGGGGACAGCAAGCGAGAAATCAGGGGCAAATTAGGCGGCTCTCACACTGGCGAGAATGCCTAAATACACCGAATTTCAGAGCCATTTCGATGATTTGCACCGAAGTGGCATTTTAACTGTCTACTGCGTCTTTTTTCCCGAAATTTTGGCTCTACCAGAGGTAGATTCTACTGCGTGTAATCTCTATTGCTAACTCCGCTCTTCAGTGGGTAATTTATTTTGTGGAATGGCCTTAGTGCCGAGAGCGCAACGAAAAGCACTAAAAGATTAATTTATTTACTGTTGAACCATCGGCAAATAAATCGAGAAACCTCATTGACTTGGTGTACTACTCAATGTTACCGTTTCCCCGTCACCCCCACACCGCGTCTGTTACCAATTGTCTGACAATCCTCCTCTATTTTTCCCAAATCAAATACGGCTCAATGCTCAAACACTTGTTGGCATTTCACGCCAGATTGCCTCGATTTGGCTGAGTTTATGCTGATTCTGTATCTGTTCCGCCATCGTCTGGGCCTCTTCGAGATACAGACGGGCCATGTCTATCGCACCCATTTGTAATGCGAGTTTCCCACAGTCAATCAACACAGCCATGCGAATTTGTGCAGTTGTGGAAACCCGTATCGATTCTTGAATGTACGCTTGTGGGCTGTTTGCCAATTGTGTCAGGGTCGTAATTCTGTCAATCTTTTCTTGGTAGCCAGTGCCCCCAAACTGCCCTAGTCTACCAACAGTCAGAATTTTTGCCATCGCTACATGCACCAAGCCATTGGACTTATCAAGATCTATCGTCGCCTGTAGCTCAAAATGGTCCACAGCCATTTGAAGAGCTTCTTCATAATTCCCCAAGGCTATATGACTCAACGCCATATAGCCATAGTTAAGCCCGACCATAATCAATACGTTTAAAGCTAGATAAATCTGCAGCGACTTTTCTTGATAGTGTAGGACTTGTTCGTAATCAGCTCCCTCAAAAAAGAGTGACTCTCCTATGACAAGATATATATGTGCAATACCACGCCGGTCGCCCATGGATCGTCGTAATGTGAGACCTTGCTGAAAATACTCATGAGATTTTGCGTACTCGCCACGCGTTGTATGCAAAATACCCAATGAACTGAGCGCTTTGCTGAGGTTTATCTGGCTACCCAGTTTCTGGCTGATGGCGATTCCTTGCTGAAAGTAATCCAGCGCAGCGGCTTGGTCGTTGTGATGCTCTGTTGCCACCACACCTAAGTTAAACAAGCAACTTGCCATGCCTTGCTGATCCCCAATTGTTTTTGTCAAGTCCAAACTACGTTTAAAGTAGTCAGTCGAGACATCAAAATAACCTTGGTTCGCAGCCACGATGCCCAAATAGCGAAGGCTCTCAGCAGTACTCCAGCGCGACTGAACAGATTGGCTGATGGCTAAACTCTGCTCAAAATAATCCTTTGTCTCTCTGTAATGGCTTTGCGCAAAAGCAATCATCCCCAGAATTTTGAGACTATTGGCCTCTTCGATCTTGTCATTTAGCTGTTTCGCCAATACACAGGCTTGTTTGGCAACACTCACACCATCAACAAAGTTTGATTGTCCCTCATACGCGTGTGCCCGCAGATTTAACAGGGCAACCCGACGCCCGTCATTTGGGGGCAGCAACGCCAAGCCCCGTGATGCCAATTCATGTCCCTGTTGATACTCTGCTGAAATCTCGACCATCCACTTCACAACGGGTAGTAGATAGTGTAACTCTTTGTTATTCTCTTCTGCTGCCTGCCAATGGGTTAATAGACGAGGGTAGTACTGAGCATCATCAGGGTGAAGATGTTCAATGACTGTTGCAACAGTTCGATGTGCATTTTTGCGTTGCGCAGGTGTCAATTGCGCCAGCACTGCTTGGCGTAATTTGTCATGACTAAAGAACCACTCACCATCACGCACAGTTAACACGGCTGCATCTGAGACTCGCTGAAGCCAAGAGGATAGCTCAACCTCTGGCATTAAACAACGCAAAAGCGACAGTTCTAATTGACGTCCCGCAACCGCCGCAAGCTGCATCAACGCATGGTCGCTGCGATCAACTTTGTTAATCCGCCGCTGGAGTAACGCCTCCATACCGCTTGTGAACATTGCAGCTGGCAATTCTGTTGGCCCAACCTCATCCAGTTGTCCAGCATCCTCGGCCAAGGCCCGCATCACCTCGACAATAAAGAAGGTGTTCCCCTCAGTTTCTTCTGTCAACCAAGAAACCATATCGGTGTGTGCGCCAACCTCACCAAGCATTGCCCCGCTGAGTTGCGCAACCTCGGCATCATCCAATCGGTCAAGCTGTATAAGCATGGCACCCGGCAATTCATCTGGCAGGTGGGGATGTTCGTCATCACGATAGCTCCCAATCACCATCACGCCCGCACACTGTTCGATGACCTTTAATAGTTGCTTGAGTGGGGCCAGCCCAGCCTTTGACCAGTGTAAATCTTCCAACAGGAGCAATGTCGGACGCACCTGCTGCTGTATGAGGGAGGTTACGGTTAAGACAATCCGTTGCTCACCTTCTGCACCACTCAAGCTCGGCGCATTGGGAATCTCTCGTTCTAGCAACGTACTAAGGGAGGGCACAATCTCTTGCAACACACCTGCATCCAGATCGTCTAGGGCTGTGTTTAATGCCAAACGCGATACAATCCCTTGCCACAGTTGAAAGGGGGTGCCTCTTTCTGCAACTTCCTGCCCAGCCAGCACCTGCCAGCCGTTGACAAGCGCATGGGTGCGGAATTCGTCTAACAGGCGGCTTTTACCAACGCCACTTTCACCACCCAACAGACACACAACGCCCTGAGCATCTTTGGCTTGTTGTAGTGCATTTTGAAGTTGCGCCATTTCAGACTGACGACCGACAAAGGTTGCCGCTTGCAGATAGCTCTCACGGATAGCAGCCGTTTCTTTGGGGGCTGGTTGTGCCAATGCCTCTGCCAACGCATGAAGTGCGTCTGGTGCGGTCAGAAAACGTTCATCGGGGATTTTCGCCAATAGCCGTTCAAGAAATGGGCGTACTGAGCTATCCACGCGGCGAAAGTCGGGGGTTTCGTCGAGCAGTCGATCCAAAAAGGTGAAGTCGAGTGGCGCAAAGGGATGCTCACCTGTCAACATTTGGTATAGCAACACGCCCACAGAATAGAGGTCGGCCATCCGAGTATATTCCTGACCTTCCAACAATTCTGGTGCCATGTAGAGCGGTGTCCCGACTGAACTTCTACCGACAATTTGCTCACTACTCGATAGTCCAAAGTCCAAGAGCCGGAGATCACCATCACCCATAATCACATTATCGGGTTTCAGATCGTGGTGCAGGATACCACGCCGATGGAGGTATGCTAGTGCTTGCAAAAGCTGTTGAATTAGCTCGATTTTGCGCGCAAAAGACTCATTCTGAGCAGCATCCAGAATACTCTGTGCTTCTGGCAGATAGGTCATTGTAAAAAACGGTTGGCGCTCTTCATCAAACCCATAATCGAGTACACTAATAATGTGTGGGTGACGCAACCCCGCCAAAAGCTGAAATTCATGGGCAAGAGCGAGGCGCAGATCATCTTGGCTCGCCCCTGTGGTCAGGCTATGTTTAATGTTTAGGTTGCTCGAAAGTTTGACCTGTTTGAGTGCAACAGTTTCTCTTGTCAGGCGGTCGGTCGCACGGAACACGACGCCCATGCCACCGGAACCTATCTTGTTTTGAATGACATAACGGCTATTGATACGTACGGTCATGTTTCCTCTTGATATAAAATGCCAAATGTAACACGGGGTTCCGGCCCACAGAGTGCAGGTTATCCGCACTCTATTGTATACTTTTTTATCCAACAGAGAAAGATTGAGGGGCGCAATGTGAAGAGTAGAGCCGATAAAAGAAACAAAAAAACAGCGTTCTTTTGTATGTAATAGTATAGAAATCATGAGCAATGCCTACGACTCTCTATAGCTGTTCTCCATTGTCCATTTGTGCTATACTAAGGGAACAAGTATACCTGCAACTTTGCAACCTATTAAAGGGGTCATATGATCAAATTTCCATATGCTGTTCGCGATTTTGAAAAGCTGATAGATGGCGGCTATCTCTATATCGACCGAACCCACCACATCCGATTTCTGGAAGAATGGGGCTATGAGCTGCTCTTGATGCGTCCCCGTCGCTTTGGCAAAAGCCTGTGGCTGTCCACGTTGATGAATTACTATGACGTTGCCAAAGAGGATAACTTTGAGCGATTATTTGGTCATTTGGCGATTGGGCAAGAGCCTACACCAATGCGCAACAGATATATGGTGATGCGTTGGGATTTTTCAAAGGTCCCTGTGAGTGGCTCTATTGAGGCTATCCAAAAAGCACTCAACGAGTATCTCAACAATAACATGATTGCCTTTGGTGAGAAATATGAAAAAGTGCTGAAACGCCCTATACGCATTTCGGAGAACAATGCGTTTATCTCCTTCGACTCGTTGGTTTCTAGTGTTAACCAGTCAGGCTATAAACTTTATCTCTTCATTGACGAATATGACAATTTTGCCAATGAAGTGCTGATGGTCCCCAAACAGAAGACACAGCGGGAAACTGAGACGCAACGACAACGATATATTGATTTGGTCAAGGGTGAGGGGTTGTTCAAAACGCTGTTCAAAAACTTAAAAGCTGCCGGGTCAGGTGATGGGCTGGACCGCGTGTTTATGACGGGGGTGTCGCCGATTGTTTTAAGCGATGTCACCAGCGGTGCAAATACCTTTAGAAATATCTCGTGGCGGCGCGAACTCAATGAGTTGTGTGGCTTTACGCAACCAGAGTTGCGTGGATTGGCGGAACAATTGTTAGACGGTCCTCAATTGCAAGAGATGGCGTCAGACAGAGACTATGAGCTTGAAAAGATGATGGACCTGATGGAAAACTATTACAATGGGTCTATGTTCATTGAAGATTTTCGCAAAGGCAAAGCTGAAGATGTACCGAAAGTATATAACCCAACTTTGGCCTTTTATTTTCTTGAAGAACTTCAATCGCAAGAGGATTACCCGATGGACTTACTGGACGAGAACTTGACACCTGATGACCATAAACTCAGACACATTGCTGGCTACAAGGTAGGGCCAGACCTCCTTGATGATGCCTTTGCGTTAGATCGAACCATCGCAGTGCGGACACTGCGCCAAAAATTTGGCGTCCGCGATTTGCTGAATCCTAATCTACAGAAAGAGCGGTTGGCGGTGCTCCTCTGTCATTTGGGTGCGTTAACGCCAGTGGGGCTAGGTCTGGCGAATCGGATACGCTTGGAGATTCCCAACCTTGTGATCCGACAACTTTACAGCGAACGGGTATTGACCCAACGCGTACAGAGTGACGCCAGCAAAGTTGAGGAAGGCATTGCGGCGGCGGAGGAACTGTTTGTGACGGGTGATATGAATCCGCTTTGTCTCTTTGCACAGACAAATTTGCTGAATCTCTACAACGGACGTGATGCACGCGATTTTAACGAAGGCACACTCAAGACCATTTTTATGATGTTGCTCTACCACACGGATATGTATTTGATGTATTCCGAGGCACAACTGGAACGCAGTTTTGGTGACTTGCTGCTGTTGGTGCGACCGGGGATGCGTGAGGGTGGCGTGTACGACATTCTGATTGAGTTTAAACAGCTACCCTTGAACCAGGCGACGGAGGCGATTACCACGAAAAAGGAAAAAACTGTATACAGGGCACTGACCGAGGATGATGTCAAGACGCGTTCACGTGATGACTTGAAGGCGTTAAAGAATGTGAAGGCTAAGTTTACCGAAGCCGAAAATCAGCTACACAAATATCGACAGAAGTTACAGGCGCAGCATGGAGACGACTTAACGCTGCGTTGCTATGCGGTGGTGAGTGTAGGATTTGTACGGATTTTGTGGGACGAGATTCAGTAAAATAGTTAGCAGTTAACAGTGAATAGTGAACAGTTGACAGTGAATAGTGAACAGCGACTGACTAGACCTCTACCCACTATTAACTATTAACTATTAACTATTAACTGCCAACTATTTACTACTTCCGTAGCACGGGCAAATAGATCATCCACATACTTGGGGCTTGGCTGCTCGTTCCCATATCCATCAGCGGATGAGTGCCATCGGCCATCACCATCTCCAACACATAGTGATGGTTGGCATCAGCATCGCCCACCGCATCCTCAAAGCGATAATCCGCACCATTGGCTGCATGTGCGAGGATAATCTCCTCGTCGCTGGTCAGGCGCATAGGCTCGCCACCCGCTTCATCTAGTCGCAGGACATGGAAGCCAACCAAATCGGTCTCATCGACTGTGGACCATGTCAATACATGCATGTCCTGTCCATCAATCGTTTCAACGTTGACCTCGCGATTGCTCAAGACAACATTGGTTGCATTGAAGACGCGCAGTGTGTCTGTTGCCGTCTGCGTGAAGACAATGGCCGTATTGATTGTGGCTGAATCTGGCAGTGCCGACGTGTCAATACCCGCTAAAAAATTGACGACCACATCAAACGACTGGCCGGGGTCTAAGTCTGTGCCAAAGCCATTCGGTGCGGATTGTGTCAAATCGCTCCACAAAATTTGTCCTGTGTTGCCCGATGTATCCGCTGCCGGTGTTGCGCTGACAAAGTTCAGATAGACACTGCTATAGGTGTCGGTCAACGGCAGCGTGGCGATGGGCGTTGTGCCTGTGTTGGTGATGCGAATGGTGAAGGACACAGGCGTTGCTGGCAGCACAGGATCGACAGTGTTCAGAATTTTTTCAACGGCGACGCTCGGCTGTGACGCAAAACCAAAGTCGATGGTATAGTCGTTTTCACCCGCAGCACCTGTTATGATCTGGACACAGCTATGGCCAGCCAAGATAACGTCGTTGTCGCCATCGCTGTCATGGACATCGGTGCTGATGCCGCTGGTTGGATGGTTGGCGTTGCTGGCGTAATCCTGTGTAGTGATGGTACGACCGCCAAGGTCCGCATCGTTGAGTGGCACACAGACTTCATAGGTCGTGTTCGGTTGCAGACCACTTGCGCCATTTTGGGTGACGTTGCTGTCGTTGAAGTAATATTCACCACCTGCATCGGTTGTTGTTGTCGCAATCACTGTGCCAGTGATGTCGTACAGGGTCACGTCAATGTCTGCCAAACCGCTTTCATTTGGGTCTTGTACGCCATCGCCATCTGTGTCGTCCCACACGTAGTTGCCGACTTCAATAGGCGCAGGCTGGCATAGCAGTTCAGCATCACCAAGCCCCGTCGCTTTGCCAAAATAACCCGACGCAAGACCACTTTCAGAGTTATTGGCCCCTTGATACAAGGCATAGGCCCCTGTGAGCGTGCCAGTGGTGCTGTCAAAACGGCCAACACCACCTGTTGCCCAAGGGCCGCCATCTGGGCGGAGCATAGACAACATCAGTTCTTCTCTTGCGGTATGGAAAGCCAAGCCCCCATAAGAGTTCTCGCTGTGACCACCGCCATCATCTTCGTAATAGAATTCACCACCGCCGGGACCTTGGCCGTTATTGTCATCCGAGGTTGTGTGTGGGCCAGCCGTACCGTTAGACTCCAAAACATAGGTCCCGTTGTTGTTATAGACACGTAAAATGTCGCCACCAATGGTCGTGATGTTATTGGCAGGCGAGAGACTGGTTAGGTTTGAGTTTCGGAAGCCCATCTGATGCCCAAATCGATCCATAAACGCAAGCATCATTGAGCCATCCTTATCAAACTCAATATCTGAGAGAATCGGTTGTGGATAGACATAGATGACCTCGTCTATCGAGCCGCCTGAATTGTCTCGACAGACCTCTACCCACGTATCACGCCATGCAAACCAGCCGGGATAGTCACCACAGTCACCGTCGGTGCGAGGCTGACCTTTTGTATAGTCCAGACCAAAGGTAAATATGTTTGTAAAGTTTGTGCCACCATCCCAGCGCATGACGGTTGCGGTCAAGTCGGCGGGATCGTCGTTGGTTGTACCGTCGCAAACCATGCCTATATAAACGTCATCCTGATAGACAGTGAGGGCAAATGGGCGATGCTCGCCATTCACACAGCCCGGGTCGGGGATGGCAACAGTGCTGACTGTACCTGCTGTGCCATCTGGGTTGATGGCAACAGATACCAGTTCTTTATTGCCCAGATTGACAACATAGAGTGTGCTTTCATCGGACGAAATATCGACATCACCAAGGCCCACTTTACCCACCAGTGGATATGCGGTGGGATCGGTCGAAGGCGAGGATGGGGCAACGTCTACCCCGCGCGCGGCGTTATCGCCAATTGTACCCACGTTGACACTTTCCGTGCTGAGGTCGATAAAGACGCTATTTGTGCCCGTGTCAGCATCTGTCTTGTAGATCACCGCGAGCGGATTATTGAGCGCGGAGTCATCCTGTGGGTCCAACTCATTTAGCCCCACATGCCGTTTGAGGAAAGCGGCTGAGTAGAGCATATTGGTTTCACGGGCATAAGCCAGCCCCCAAACAGAGCCAATATCACTTTTGGCGGCTATGGATGTTGGAGCAACCCAACCACTTGCATTCACGTCTTTCCCCTCGCGGTTATAGGGCCAAGTGACAAGCACATCAAAGGGGCCATCGGTCGATTTGGGGTCACTTGAGACAAAACAAGAGGCGGCCGCGTTTGGATTTGTCTCGCAAAAATCAGATGGGTTGTGGACGCCGAGATCGGCTGCACATGTCCCCGCTGCATAAAACTGCGTCTCCGTCCTATTATCCGTGCCACTGTAACCCGCATTGAGATAGCTTGGTAAGCCCGTAAACTCAAGCCGGATATACGTGTTGCTGCTGAAGATGTCGTCAAAGTTGTATGTGCCGTCGGAACCCACAGCCTGTGTGACAACAACACTGTTGGTAATGTCATATGCATAGACGGTAATCAGATTATTTGCATCGTAGAACGCGGTATCTGGACTACTGCCAATATCATTGATACCATCGTTGTCGAAATCGCGGAAAATCGTACCACCGAGATCATTGGTGGCGTCCACACACGTTGTGGATGCAGCATAGGCGGATGGTGTTTGTCCAGCGGGCAGGATAAAGAAACCAAGGACTACCGCAAGCATCAAGAAAAATCTGCGGGTTGAGGCGACTAGGTGAGCAGTATTTAATGTGATATTCTTATCATCTGATTCCAGCCGCACCATGTGTGTGCTGTTCATGCCAACACATGCCTCAATTTGAACTTGCGTCGATTCCAGTACACGACGCATCATACGGACACTGTGGTCAAAACGATGATGGAGTCGCTTAATTTCTTCTGTATACAGTTGGTGATGTCGATTCATAACGATTTGCTTTCTCTCATTGACGTAGCCCCCTCACATCGCGACCCCTTCAATCGTTACCTTGACACCCTTAAGCATTGTGGTTAATTCGATGTCTAGCGCACTGGCAAGTCGCTGCGCTGTTCGTAACGTGACGTTCTTATCACCCGACTCAATGCGCACCAGGTATGTCTTGTTCATACCTGCGCGCTTGGCTAGCTCTGCCTGTGTCATATTGTTGGCTCTGCGAATTGTGCGTACACTGTTGCCAAAGCGATTGTATATTTCGAATGTCGCTTTTTGCGTTGCTGGACTCATTGTAGTCATGATATATGCCTCCTAAAAATTACAAAATAGCATCCTCAGCCATCGTCATCGGCGTGACACATCAGCTTTTTTGTGTTAGAATAATGATTGTAAGATTCATAAATTACAAAAAATTATGGTATATCAAGTTTATTTTTAGTAATTTATTGTTTTACAAAATAAATT
>JBCCFC010000088.1:0-18689 GCA_039029935.1 Chloroflexota bacterium | reverse complement strand
TTTTTTGTAGCTGGAATTCGGATGATCATGTAGATATCAATAGCCATAATAGCAAAACTGATGTTACGTTGAACGTTAACCTAGATACCTGTGAAATCAGTGGCGATGTAATAGGCTCATGCAATGAAACCATAATCTCCAGCGGAGACCATGCCGACGAGCGCGCCCGTATCCAGTTTGTCGTCGAAGTAAACGCAAATGCAACCCCCATGCCGACAAGCACGTCAACATCTACGAGTACACCAACAGCGACAGCAACCGCTACCATAACCCCGACAACGACTTCAACCAGTACTGCTACATCTACACCCACTGAAACACTAACTGCAACCAGTACGCCAACCATCACCCCAACCATTACTCCTCTACCGACAGAGACGCCGACCGCATCGCATACACCGACGCAGACACCGACGGCATCACATACACCTACGGATACGCCCCTGCCTACATCAACATTTACGCCGACGCCCTCGACGACGGCTACCGATACGCCTACTGCTACACCTACTACTACGCCAACATCAACCCCATCTCCTACCCCATCTCCTACCAATACGGCGACTGATATCCCAACCGCTACGCCATTGCCAACACAAACACCTGTGCCAACAGATACGCCAACGGCTATACCCAGCCATACACCAACAATCACACCGTCGATGACAGTTTCCCCTACAGTTTCACAGACACCGACGTTAATGCCAACCTCAACGCCATTGCCCACGAACACCCTATTTCCAACCAATACACCAATCCCGCCACCAACTGTCACCCCCCTGCCGACAGAAACAGCGATACCCACCGAGACTGCTTCGCCTGTCCCATCGCCCACGTTGACGCCCACCCCCACAGTCACGTCAACGTCAACTGCCACAGCTACTGCCACAGTCACAGCAACAGCCAGCCCAACACCGACTGCCACCCCGACTAATACACCAATTCTTACCATTGAAGATGTCTATGAACCCGATGATTCTTGCGAGTTGGCGCGACTTATTATCGCGGACGGAAGCCCCCAAGATCGCACCTTTCACGCGGCTGATACAGAGGATTGGGTCTATTTTCACGCACCGGAAACTGGGGCATACCATATTCGTGCAGATCGTATCGCTGGCTCTACGATTGAGTTTGAGGTCGAGTATTATGACCGTTGTAATGGTGAATTGATCAACAACAACAACACTTTATCCGGCGTGACACTAGATATTGAGGCCAAGGAGGGGCAAACAATCTATATCAAACTGATACCCAGGCGTGTGGAGCGATCAGACGTGCAGCTGGGCTATACACTTTCTGTCCACGCACCGGAACATGCTGCCATCATTGTTGCCGGAAAACTAAACAATGTTGATCCCCTGCAAGGCAACATCAATGCCGCTGCCCAATCCGTTTTCAATCTTGTGAAAAGTCGTGATATCCTCGATGAAAACATCTACTTTCTTGCCACGGATGAATCGCTCACCGGCTACGATGCCCCTGCGACCGTTGCAAATGTAGAATTCGCCATTACAGAGTGGGCGGCTAATTTAGGGGGAATTCTACACTCACTAACCATTTATTTTGTTGATCATGGCGACCCCGGGATGCTCTACTTGGATGGACCAAACGAAGAGTATCTGACCGTCGCTGAGTTGAACGCATGGCTGGATGAATTGGAGGCAAATCATGAAGACCTGATGACAAATGTGATAATCGATGCCTGTCACTCCGGCAGTTTCATCCGATCAGTATCTGAACGCCAAATCAATATAGATGCACCAAGCACCAGCGTTACGAATCGCATTAGCAGCACGAATCGCATCATCATGACTTCCGCCGCGGATGGACAAGATGCCTATGTCTCGCCTGAAGGAACGCTCTTCACCGACCATCTGCTCTTTGGGTTCAATCAAGGGTATACGCTTGCACAGAGTTTTCAAAATGCAAGCGATGCTGTCAGAAGACTTTATACATCACAGACTCCACAACTCGCCGCGGATGGTGATGGCATCGCTAATGAAGGGGATGACTTTGCGCAGGCGGCGAACTACCAGTTTTTGTTTATCCCCCAAGCCCCTGGACAAAATGGCCGCAGACCCCTTATATACACAGATACCGTTCAACTTAATCTACAGACAGGCACATTGCAGGTCGAAGTCAGTGATGACGATGAGGTTAAATCTGTATCCGCAATTTTACATTTCCTTGATGAACCGCCATCTGAAGCAGATGGCGAACTCAATGCCGCGCGAATCGTCACGCTTCAACGCATAGACGGCGATGCACAAAGCGGTGTCTATGCCGCCAATCACATGGACCTGAACAGCACGTCACTTGACCAAATTTCTATTCATGCAACGGACAATCAGGGATGGGTAGCACAGCCTATCATCCTTCCCATCGACCCTCCACCGGATATCAAGACCTTTCTGCCTGTCATTGCTCGATAAGGCAACTCCAGAAAATGATGCATAGAGATATGATAGCCTAACTGCCAATATCCGCGTCCATCCGCGCCCGTCCGCGTCCAATCCTGTCACATTGGTTGGGGAAAATGGCGAATATGCTGGTTTATATAGATAAATGCTGACACACATTGATCAATTGAACCAAGGAGCCAATACATGCCATTGACCAAAACATTGACACGGATTGTACTTGTCGTCTGCCTACTCTCCCCCAGCATTCCTCGTTTCACCCAGATTACCCGCGCCCAAAATGAATCTCCCAATCACCAGCTCGCCCAAACCAGCTTTGACTGCGCCACTGTGAGCGAACTGCCACAGCCTGAGTGCCGTGCACTGGTAGCGATTTATGCAAGCACTGGCGGATCACAGTGGATAGACCAGACGGGGTGGCTACAGACTACGATGCCCTGCTCGTGGTTTGGTGTCACCTGTCATAATAACCATGTCATAAAGCTCGACCTTAACCGAAACGGGCTGGTTGGCGCGTTACCGCCTGAAATTGAGCATCTGAATATGTTGATATTCCTCTATCTACAGAACAGCCAGATTGATGAACTCCCAACAGAATTCGGAGAACTGTCCGAGTTACGCGATTTGAATTTACATAACAACATGCTGACCACTCTGCCACCTGAGATTGGACACCTCTTCAATTTGCATACCCTTGATCTGGGACGCAATGACTTGCAGACTCTGCCCAATGAAATGAGCAACCTTTGGCATTTACAATCGTTGGACTTGTCATATAATCAGTTTGAAGATGTGCCAACAGCAATTACCGAACTATCTGATTTGGAGAAACTCAACTTAGGCCATAACCCGCTGGCCTCAGCCCCCTCGGAAATTGAAAATTTAGGTGAATTATATATTTTAAATGATTTATTAAATACAACACCAGTGAATGAATCAATCTTCAATATTATGAATGATAATTCAGGGTTGTTTTTCTAGAATCCAGCTATTTATGTCAATCCAATTGGTAAGAAATATTATAACCCAATGTTTTATCATGGAGAGAGTTGACATAAATTAAAGTGATGAAGCATTTTTAAGCTGAATTTTGATGAATTTCCATTCATATTTATGAATTAAAGTTCATTCACTGGTATTGTGTCTAATCCCATTGTGATAGATGAATCATTTCTCAAGGAGGCAATCATGCCATCAATACAAAACCGAAATCATGACGACCAACCAACACTTCAGACAACATTGAGGCTCTATCGCCTTGTCTGGGGCTGCTTCTTTTTGCTGTTCACCGGATGTGCTGTTCCAAATGGAATCGCCACGCCACCTTTGACGGATGAGATGCCCACAAGTGTATCGACTGCATGGCTGAACGCTACAGTTACACCATCACCAACAGCGACACCAACTGTTACGCTGGCTGTTACGCCGGATACTACGACGGATACTATTCCGACTGTCACGCCAGCTATTACTCCGGTGACAACAGATAGCCCTTGTAAGTATGCTGGTATTGTCCTTGATGCTAAGACCAATGCACCGATTGTCAATGCCAAGGTGACACTTCACTATCAAGAGGACATCTATACTCAGTACACAGATTCAGTGGGGGTGTATCGTGGAGAAATTTTGTGTACACAGGAAACACCACGCTATCAAATACAGATTGACGCACCCGACTATCAACCCTATCAAGCCGACCTGCGCTTGGCAGACCAACTTGAGGACATCTACCTTTTCTCCAATGCCATCGACCTTTGTCGCTATGTGATTGCCGTGATGGATGCCACAACCCAAGACCGGATTGCCGATGCAAAAGTACGGTTGGAACAGGGGCTCTATTACACCATTGTTTACACTGATTCTGAGGGCGATGCCCATGCCATGTTGCCCTGCATAAATCAATCGCCTCAGATCGCCATCTGGGTCCATGCTGATGACTATGAAGTCTATCGGGGCGAGTATGTTTTGCAAAATGAGATCATCGAAATTCACCTCACACGCTCAAAAATGCCAACACCCACGCCAACACCCACCCGTTTCCCGCGCCGTGCAGAGGGCGAGACATTAGTGCTGATTGTTGATTTCTGGGTGTCTTTGGACGCTGATGATGACCAGCGGATTGCGTGCTGATTGTTGATTTCTGGGTGTCTTTGGACGCTGATGATGACCAGCGGATTGCGTTGCGTCTAAAAGATGAAATGAAAGATGCGTTGAACGATCACCCAAATATCCGCATAGAATACTGGAAAGACCCCATTATCGCCGAAGACGGTCGTGACTTGGCGATTCAACTGGCACAGGATCCAACGATTGATGCCAACTTTGTGATTTGGGGCTACCGTGTACCCAGGAGAAACGTATGGGATGTAGAGCAGGTCTATGTTCGCTTTGAAATGGTGAAACAA
Source organism: Chloroflexota bacterium (assembly GCA_039029935.1). Taxonomy (GTDB): domain Bacteria; phylum Chloroflexota; class Anaerolineae; order Caldilineales; family Caldilineaceae. Next base: position 13,864 of record JBCCFC010000088.1, on the reverse strand, counting down.
AAACTGCCCTTCTTTGGGCGCACCTATGACCAAGCCTATGGTCCAAGTCACATCCTACAGCCGAGCATGTTTGAATTCAAAACCGACCTCAGTGACCAGTGGACGGACTTTGTCGCCTTTGCCACCGGATTAACCCATTATCAAGCCAACAACTATGTGGATGCGAATCCATTCTTTGAAACCGCAGCGCAACTCTTACATCCACAAGAGCCTCTTCCCACTGACCCAGAGGTGGCGCGCACCATTTACTTTTATCGTGGAAGCAACTATCTCTATCTGGATCGCGGCGACCTTGCCTGCCCGACTTCAATGCACTCTATGAACTCTTGCCCACAGACCCGGCTCAACTCGCTGAAGATGAATTTGGCTTGTATACCGTGGGCAATTTGGGAAATGCGTACTTGCTTTTAGGACAGTATGACACGGCCACTGAGTTTTATAATGAAGCCATCGAGATGGCACGGCAACGCAATGACCGTCTACAAGAAGGAGCGAGTCTGGGGAATCTGGGGACACTCTATCGCTATCGGAGACAGTATGAGAAGGCCATTGAACTGCATGAACAAGCCTTAGCCATTGCCCGAGAAACCAACAACCACCGCGGCGAAGGCATGAGTCTGAACAATCTAGGCGCAGTCTATCAGGCGTCAAAACAACCCGACAAAGCCATTGCATTTTATGAGCAGTCTTTGAGTATTTCACAAGAAATCAATGACCGCCGCGCCGAAGTTCATCGACTTGGGCGATTAGGGTTTATCTATTCAGAGTTGGGACAAGGTGAGATTGCCATCCGGTTTTATCATCAAGGGCTTGCCATTGCTCGTGAAATCAATGACCGCTTGGGGGAAAGCAGCCAACTGAGCTATTTGGGCAACGTCTATCGAGAGCTGGGTGATTATGCAAAAGCCATTGCCTTACATGAGCAAGCCTTAACCATTGCACGTGAGCTTAAGGACCCCAGTATCGAGGGAACATATCTGGGCAATTTGGGGAATGTATATCTCGCATTAGAACAGTATGACAAGGCAAGGATATTGCTTGAGGATGCGTTAGCCATTGCAAGCGAACTCAATCAACGCGGTCATGAAGGGGTACATCGGGGCAATCTGGGCAGCGTCTATGCACAGCAAGGGCAGTTCGAGGAGGCCATTGTCTTCTTTGAGGAGGCCATTGCCATTGCTCGTGAACTCGAGGAGCGTAGAGTCGAAGCCAATCAACTCAGCAATCTTGGAAACACCTATCGACAGTTGGGACAAGTTGAGAAGGCCATTGAGCAGTTTGAGGAAGCCCTTGCCATTGCCCGCGACCTCAAAGATCGTAGTGGCGAAAGTTACCATTTGGGCAATTTAGGCACTGCCCATTTCTCACTAGGTGCGTACACACAGGCCATTGAATTCTACAAGGAGGCCTTGGACATTTTCCGTGAACGCCAAAATCGTCTAAACGAAGGGAAAACGCTGGGGCATATAGGCATGGCCTATGCGGCGTTAAATCAAGACGAGAAGGCCATTGAATTCTATGAACAAGCCCTCGACATTGCTCGTGCGCTGAATGATGCGTGGAATGAAGGTGTTTATTTGGTCAATTTAGGGAATACCTATCGCGATATAGGAGCCTATCAACAGTCCGTTGACTATCTTGTTGCAGCGGCGCACCACTTTGGGAAAACACAGCCCCACTATGTTGATGCGGTCAATGATTTGCTTGGGACAACCTATGATACAGCCTGTTGGCAATCCAGTTTGAATGGCACACCCGACATTGCGTTGCCCTACTGCGAGCAAGCCGTCGAGCATGACCCAGAAGTCTATCTCTATCGTAAGAGTCGCGGGTTAACCTACGCACTCTTGGGTGAAACCGAAAAAGCGATTGCTGATTTTCAATGGGTGGTGGATGGTTTGAGCCATGCGGATCATGCCGACATCGAACCGGAGATGCAACGTGACCTCAAGGACTACCAAACATGGCTTGACACATTGAAAGCGGGAGAGAATCCGTTTACCGATGCTGTATTGCAACGATTGCGTAACACAGATTAGACATAAGGATATTGGTCAAGGAGTCGTTCAACGTAACACGGGCATCCTGTCCGTCGCCTGTGTACGGGCAGGATGCCCGTGTTACGCTTGACATAAACGTTCAGTATGTATGGTCACGCCTATCACGGAAAATTTATCATGAGACACATAGCACATCAACCAACAGTCATAAAAGCATTTGACTTGACTTATCCCCATCAATACAAACAGATTCTGCCCTGGGTCAGCCTCCTCTGGCTGGTCACAGGTTGTGTCTTACCGACACCGATAGCGACGCCCCAAACGCATACTGGGGCAGACTCAGACGGGTTGTGTCCCTATCAGGTAGCGGTACGCGCTGTGGATACCAATGTCCCAATTGCCAATACACCAATTACCAACGCACAACTCACGGTTGTCTATACCCCTAACGCAACCAAGAATGAACTATCTGATACAGCCTACACAGATGTCAATGGAAAGTATGAGGGACAAGTACACTGTGAAGAGATGTCTACACGGTATCGGTTGCATATTGATGCCAATGGATACCATCCGTATCAAGCTGAACGCACTTTCATGGAAAACCACGAAGCGATTTATTTGATCGCAGAGACGGTTGCTGTCTGCCCATCCATCATCTCCGTGTTGGATGCACAAAGCAAGGAACGAATTACAGAGGCCAAAGTACGGTTGATAGATGGCGTATACAATGTCATGGGCTATACAGATTCGGAAGGGAATCACCAATCAATGTTGCCTTGTATAGCAGCAGCATCTGGCATCACGTCTAGCATCACTGCTACAATCACTGCCCCCACCTATGAATCACAGAGCATTGCCTACACAATCTCAAAAGAAATCCAAGAAATCTATCTGGTGCGGCAGTCTTCCCCAACGCCTACACCAACCCCCACACTTTTCCCGCCACGAGCTGACGATGAGATATTGGTCCTCATTGCCGACTTCTGGGTATCGGAGGAAGAAAAAGATCGTGAAAAAATTGCCTTAAATCTACAAGGTGAATTGACTGATTACTTTAAAGACCATGACAAGATTCGTGTTGAATATTGGCCGGAACCAATCTCGCCCGAAGAGGATGGGCAAGAGCGTGCGCAACAAATTGGTCTTGATCCCAACATTGATGCAAACTTTGTGATATGGGGCTATCGCATCCCCAAAACACAAGCATGGAATGAGGATGAAGTCTATGTCTTTTTTAATATAATGCAACAAAATTTGTTGTTCTTTGGGCGTACCTATGACCGCGCCTATCGCCCCGGTCAGGGACCAGAACCGATGCCCGAAATCATCCAACAACCGCGCATGTTTGAATTCAAAACCAATTTGGGGACACAGTGGAGCCACTTGCTTGCGTTTGCGACAGGCTTAACGCTTTATCAGGCCAATGACCACACGGGTGCGGAACCCCTTTTCAATCGGGCAACAAGCCTCTTTGAACGCTCAAACCCTCTTGCTATTGACCCTGATATGATACGCGCCATCTACTTTTATCGCGGCACCAACTACCTCCATCTGGGTCGTGCCAACCTTGCCCAATCTAATCTCCAGACCCTGTACGACATCTTGGATACGGTCGCGCTGACCGAGAGCGATTGGGGTCTTCATGCCCTCGTCAACTTGGGGATGGCCTCTCTGGATGTTGGGCAAGTGGACCAAGCCATGCAACTCTATGAACAAGCCTTGGACATTGTGCATAAGACCAGAGACCAAGAGACGAAAGGAACCGTGCTGATGAATCTGGGGTCTGTCTATATCGATATGGGTGACTACACCAAGGCACTTGAAACATATGAGCAAGCCCTTGCCATTGCACAGATAAACAAGGACCAAAGGATTGTAGGAGCCAACCTTGGCAATATAGGCATTGTCTATCACTATCGGGGACAAGTCGAAAAAGCGACCGAGATGTATGAGCAAGCCCTCACTATTGCCCGTGAAGTCGAAGACCGTGCCTACGAAGGCATCTGGGTGGGCAATCTGGGTACGATCTATTTTGATATGGGGCAAGTTGAACAGGCAATTGAGATGTATGAGCAAGCCCTCGCCATTGCGCGTGAAATCAACAACTATCAAAGCGAAGGCATGTACCTTGGGAATTTGGGCAATGCCTATGTCGTCCTTGGACAGGTTGAACAGGCGATTGAGATGTATGAGCAAGCCTTAGCCATTGCGCGCGAGATCAAGAACCGCCCACATGAAGGAGCATGGCTTGGCAATCTGGCGGTTCTCCATGAGCATTTAGCCGATTATGACAAATCTATCGAGTTTGCCAAGCAAGCATTGGAGATTGCCCGTGAAACCAAAGACCGCTATAGCGAAGGCCAACAATTGGGCAATTTGGCAAATGCCTATAATCGTCTGGGGCAATATCAAACGGCCATTGACTATTATGAACAAATCTTGATCATTTTTCGTGACCTAGAAAGTCCTGCTGGTGAAGTAGCCGCGCTCACCAATATGGGCATCGCCTATCACTCGTTGGGTCAAATAGAGCGGGCAATTGAATTGTATGAGCAAGCCTTGCCCATTGCACAAGAGATCAAAGCCCGTAGCCATGAAGCTGTTCTTCTGGGTGGCATGAGCAATGCTTATGTCTCATTAGGCATGTATGCTAAAGCAATTGAGACCTATGAGCAAACCCTTGCCATGACACGTGAACTCAAAGACCGTCCTAACGAAGGCAAAACTTTAGGAAATCTAGGCATTGCCTATATCTCCCTTGGTCAAGTGGAGAAGGCGATTGCATTGTATGAACAAGCCTTGGTCATTGCGCGTGAAGTTCACGACCGCAACGGCGAAGAAAAATATCTTGGAAATCTTGGGACTGCCTATAACGATTTGGGCGAGTATGAGAAGGCCATCGAATTTCATGAACAAGCCCTCGCCATTGCCCGTGAAATCAAAGACCGTCCGAGTGAAGGTACAAGGTTGGGCAATTTGGGTGTCACGTATAACAACATGGGTGAGTATGAGAAAGGCATCGCCTATTTTACCGAGTCCTATGAAATTCTAGCGGCCATTCAATCCCCAAGGGCATCCACGATTTACAACTGGTTGGGTAATGCCTATCACCAGATGTGTCGGACATCCAGTCTCAATGGCAATCCAGATGTAGCCCTGCCTTATTGTACACAGGCAGTCAACCATGACACCCAAACGTATCTTGCCTATCATAGTCGTGGGCTGACCTATGCCCTTCTTGGCGAAACCGAAAAAGCCATTGCCGATTTTCGATTTGTTGTGGATGCATTGCAAAAACTGGATCATCCTGAGGCGACAGCCGATATTGAGGTACATCAGTCATGGATTGAGGCGTTGGAAGCGGGTGAGGAGCCGTTTACGGATGAGGTGTTGGCAGGGTTGCGGGAAGAATAGCGCGGTGGTTACAGCCAAGGTAGACAAAATGGCCGATGATATGACACTGGATGACCAAATCCAATACTGTAAAGACTTACTGGAGCAACACCAGACAAATCTGCGCGGTTTAAAAAAGAATGCTGCTATTTACGCGGACGGCGAGCTACCTGTATATTTATCAAATCAAATAGCGGCTGAAGAGCAAAAGATAGTCGATTGCCAAGAAGAACGCCAACACCTTGAAGCAATGCGTAAAAAATCGCAAGATAGTACTGTATCGCAAGAGCCCACAGAGCGTTTGTCACAGCCTCCTTGGCAAGGAAAATCTACTCTTGGAATCGTAGCGAATCACTTATTTTTCCCGAACCTTACGCTCATTCAAGACCTGAAACAGACACTCGGGTATTTTATACGGTGTTGTTTTGCCATGCTACTTAATGGTGTATTAATCGTTATCTGGCTCATGTTGCAAGATGCCGTTTACCGATTAATTCAATATTTTCCTATGGTTTATGAAGACCAGATCACGCTCGAACTTGTTAGAATTGTAATGTTTACTCCAATTATTGTGTTTGCAATTAAAGATTCACGTGCGATGATAACACGAGGTAGGGAAACGCAAGGAGACAAAGCGGATGTCAAACCAAACGGATAAATTATTAACAGAATATCCATTCAGGGACGCCCTAAAACGCTATGCAGAACGGCTGCATACATTTTTCTGGTTTGCAACGATAGGCATTGGCTTTGTCTTCGCCTCCATTCTCGTTCGCCTTCTTCCCTCTATTCTGACCAAATATAGTGGAGAGGTATTGTTATTATGGGCAGTGCCAAGCACCATTGTATTTCTGATTATTTTAAATGTGGTTTGGCGCTCACGTCAGATTTGGCATTGGGTGCTTCCCTATATCACGATTTTATCACTGCTAGTCGCTGTGTATGGATTTAATGCTGAAATGGAAACCCTGACTGCGACTATGTTGGAATCCCTTATGGTTTCATCACCAACGAAAGATATTGTAATAGAGAATACACCCACACCCACAGATACTCCCTTGTCTACGATTGTTCCAACAAATCCACCTATTACTGACTCGATTTCTAGATTACAAACTGGACAAAAAATCGTTGTTGCTTACAGTTTTGAGTCAGCACCATTTAGCTATTCGGTTCAGGATGATGGAACTTATAACATGAGACCTAGTAACAATCCTCCACAAGGGTTAGAAGTTGAGATGATCAGAGAGTTTGTGCGAAGAGTACGAAGTCAAGCTGACCTTGATGTTGAGAAGATAGATGACTTTATTGATTGGAAACCAATTTCGACAAGAGAGCGTATTCAAACAGCAACAGACCCAGAAATCGACCTTGTTATCGGCGCAGTTTCTCATACACCAGATAGGTGTGATTCTTCCGAAGGACGAGTTTGTACATCCAAACATCATCTGACAGATAATGCAGCACTGTTGGTGCGTACAGATGAAAACATTGATGGACTTTGTTCTCCTCAGCTAGAAGGGAAAAATATTGTCGTACTTTCTAATACCACAAATCAATCTGCGGCAGACTCGGCATTTGCTAAATGTAACCCTGAAATTATTTACTCATTAACATCCAAAACAACGCGTAGCCAAGCAATTTGGGCAGTACTCGACAATGAAGCAAATAGAGTGGTTGGGTATGTCTCAAATTATGCGATACTCAAATTTCATAAAGATATCTTTGATAATGACGAGTCTTCAGAAATTGTTGACAGAGAATTTACAAGTCAAATAGAGAGTGCTGTTTTTATTATGCCAAAGAAAAATATGCAACTACGAGATTTACTTGAGGAAGAGGTACATAGCATGGTATGTAACACAGTATTATGGAATGATTGGTTAGAGGAATTTGGGTTGTCCGAGTTTAAAGGAGACCGGAAACAGTGCTATAGGTAATCTAAGAGCCTGAATATTCAAACAGGCTCTAAAGACCAGTCGTCACCATTCAACAACAAGTTCACGCCTACTGGAACGGTCACACCAACACCACCCACCACCATCGCTGCACCGACACCAAGCTCTCTGGGTTATTGTGATTATGCCGTCACTGTGCGAGATAGTGATACCGAGAACCTCTATCAGGGGCAATACCTGTGAATGAATGTACATGAATCTACAAATCCGATTCCGGTGGATGCCACCCTGACGCAACCCAAATTTGCCGAGACTCGACAACATATTCGTTATTCAGGCGCAATGCCATCACCGTTGCTCGTCCTATCGGGGTTTGCCCAACAATGTACACACCGCCGTTTGTCCATACAAAATGTGTCTGCCAATCTTGGGTACGTGGATGATAGAGCGGCACAATTTGACCTTTGGTTGCATCATATCCGGTGACACGGGGCACCTTTATACTCGTTGCACCGATAGCAGGCAGCACAAAGATTCTCTGGCTCATCACCACCGTCGAGTACACGAGGCAAAATGTGGTTAACCACGAGCGGCATACCAGTTAAACGGCGTGATGTATGACAATATTCACAAAGATGGTCAGCGCGGTCAAAGATGGCTTGACGTTGAGATTCTGGTAATGGCATTGTGTGTTTCTTAGTTGAGTGGTATCTCGGTCAGTTTGGGCATTGGATAGCCTCGCCAGCGTAGAAGTGCCCACGCATAGGCTTTGCGTAACATCAACTGATCTGCACGATGACGCAAGGTCGCCAATTCGTGCTGCTCCTCATCAGTCAACTGCCCTTGGCTATTTTTGTCCAACAGATAAAGGTGGCGGCGTTGTGTTTTTGACTCGATCTGTGACAGGGCAATTTGCTTTAACTCTGTAATGGAAAGCGTTTGCATCGTCAAAAAGTCAGATTACATACCCACCCCAGCACGTGGTATTAGTGGTGGTAAATTACCTTGTACACTCTGGTAAACTAATTACTCCAGTGACTGTTTGCTCACAGAGGCAACCGTTTGCAGATGTTGGTAGAGGGGTTCTGGTAGCTGAATGGTGAGTGCCTGTGTCATGATACAAGTCCTTTCTTTTCAAATCTATACTGCTCAGTAATCCAGCCGCTGGGTGACTGAGCGAATGGTTGTCAACAACCTTGTTGGATCATAGCACACAAACGTTCAGCAGAAAAATCATTTCCGATCTGTCTTCACTAAACTCATGATGTCAAGGACGGCCGACGAGTGATAATGCGCTCTTACGTAGTCTGTCCATGCAATATCGCGAATCTGTTTTTGCTGATGGCTCCGTCCATAGTAGTATACTTTGTTGATGATCAAATCTTCGGGTGAATGGACATAAATCTCACCCAAGGGCGGACCCCAATTCACCAACCGACGACGTGTCAGGGACGTTTCACGGTAAATATCCCCTTCTCGTAGCAAAAAGAACTCGGCTTTGAAGCCTGTATCAAGGTGAATGGCGTTGATGGGCAAATCACCTTCGGGCTGAATCAGTAAGTCGATGATGACCTCTGGTGGAACCAACATATTGCGTTTTGCCAGTTCTTCTGATAGTTTGACTACGCGCTCACCGGGCAAATTGACCACAACATCCAAATCTTGTGTAAAACGCAGTTCGCCCCATGCCCACACAGCAACGGCTCCACCAATCAAGTAGTCAATGTCAGTGGCTTCCAGTGTTTCAATCACCGCTTGCATAAATTCTTCAAACTTGTGTTGATCGTTGGGCACGTCGTTTTGCCTCCCGTGCAGCAAGATTTTCGCTGCGCACAATATAATACGCCTCTTCTTCTGTCAGTTCTGGCTCACGTCGTCGCAACTGAAATACTGCGACCTTCTCCGCAAATGCTATCATAGAGATGGCCTGTCGAAACCGTTGTTCAGTGGATAATGTACGTAGGACAGCAATTTGTTTTGGGTCAACCTCGGCAATCGCCCCTGCCATCGCACGTTTGTGATGTTCAGTCAGGATAAATGGCTCTTTTCGTCGGTAGCTGGGTCCAGCATCTGGTTGTATAAATGTTTTTGTCACACCACTATCCCCTTGGTGTTCTCCACCTATTTGGATTTCTAGCCGCTGTAGGCTCACCATTTGTATTCATTTTCCTGGCTTCCTTCATTTATGCTGTACGATCCTTCTTAAACAACCTCTTTGTCTAAAATATCCAGAACAAGTTCAAGGCCATCCTCAGCATCTATAATACCCGGAGACTCCAAATCCAGTTTGAACCAGTCAAATCCAGCTTGATGTTGGTTTTGTAATTTTTTCATGATTCATTTTGATTTAGTGGTCAATCGGTGTCCAACTATCCCAATTGTTCAAATACTGTACCAAATTCTGACCAGAGCAGATAACCTCATTCTCTGTATATGAAACATAGAGTGACAAAACTTTATTCTTATTAACAGAGCCGATGTCATGAATTTCGTACAGATCATATAAGTCTTAGCGAGAAATCACCAAAAAGGATTCCCATTCGCCTTGTAGACGATTCACAAACACATACCATGTATCAGGTTGACTCGGATTTTCAAGTTGTGACAACTTGAGTGCGTATCGTGCGCTATATCCATCCTGGGTAGGTGTCGCATTGGTCGTTTTGACTTGGATACGAGAATGCAGACCGTCTATGTCTCTCACAACAAAGATATCATCACCAATATCGACTTCTGGGACAGCAACATTGTAGCCGCGCACCAAAAATTCAGCCATGACAACCATTTGACCCGCACGACCGACCAATATAGAGATTCGCCAGTTTAGACATAGGCTGGCACCGACTGATGCATTTCTAATCCACTCATTGGATGAAACACGAGCAACCCTTTGGTTTGATTTGTCGCCACATCCGATAATTCTGTTTCCGATAACCCTGTGAGCAATGACCATACTTGACCCCAGATTGGCTCTGGAATTTGTTGGAGGTCTACTGCTTGATCAAAGCCAATAAAGACGCTAGAGACACGTGGCTTATCTGGGTAATGCTCTTCAAGCCAGACTCGGCTTTTGGGTCTGGGTCGAAAGACATAACCATCTTTTTGTGAACCAACGTTAAGCGTTAATTTTTCTATCCTGTTCATAAAATGTATACACCTCCCGCCATGAAAATGATGATTTAATTAGACTTCATATCCATACAGAATAGCATAGAACAGAATAGCGCACAACCGAAATGGCTGTGCGCTATAACTGTGCCTGTTTACACTTTATCCCTCAACCCGCTCAATCGCATCATCCGCATATTGTTCCATCACAGGCTGGAACTGCGCCATCGCTTCATCATAGCTCAACGTACCGCCCAACCATTCGCTGGTGACACGCCAATAGGTCTCGCCGTAGTCAAAGTTCATCGAGCGCATGTGAATTGTCTGCAAGAAGGTTTCGTCTGGTGCGGGCTTGAACTGTTCGAGTTCGGGATTACCTTCTGCACATGTGACCGCCGGAACGACACCACCATGTTCGGCACAGATGCGGCCCTGCCCATCACAAGAGGTGAAGTACTTCATGAAGTCAACACACTGGTCAATCGTATCATTCTCCATAGCCGTAGATGTCATGGCGATGGTGTTGAACGCCCCCCCTGGATATTGGGTCGGCCCACCCTCGCCAATTTCGGCCATGCGTTCACTCAGGAGTGGGAAGCGCGCAATGGCAAACTCAAATTCGCGCTGTGGATCATTCTTCAGCGTTGGATAATAGCCACTGCTGTTCCACATAAAGGCGGCTTCACCGCGTGCAAAGAGTGCCACCATGTCCTGTGCAGACAAGCCCAAGAAGCCCTCGGACCAGTATTGAACCCAATCCTCGGCCAGCTTGTGCATGGCGCGTAGCTCTTCGGCATCGGCAGTCCAAACACCGTTCTTGATTGCTTGGAAACGCTCGATGCTGGTGACAAAATCATCACCATCTGTATCCATCTCGTTCCATTTGCCAGTCGACTTGAGGAATCCAGACATTGCGCTGGTCTGGATCCAGTTCCAGTAGGGGTGAATCCATGCCAACGCCCAAGGTGTGTAGCCCGTGTCTTGAATCTGTTGTGACATCGCGAGCATGGAATCAAAAGTCCAACGTGGATTGATAATGTCGTCATCAAAAGAGATACCCGCTTCTTCAAGGATGTTCAAATTACAGTAAATCTGGACACCGACAATCCCTTGTGGTACACCATAATACTTGCCATCAATCATGCGGTTGCGCGCATCAAACCCAGCAACAAAGGCATCGCGCCAGTGTGTACTTCCCGGCTCACCCTCTGGAATATAGGGGTTTGGCTCTTCAATAAATGGATCAACGGTCAGCCAATAGCCAGAACCAATGTCACGGTTGAGCCAGTTATCCACTGCGTTGACAATATCGGGCATGGTTCCCGCGGCTTGGCGTGATTTCACCCACTGCTCGATACCTTCACCGCCCGGCCCTGTGATAAAGTCCAGCTTATAGCCAGGCGTCAACTCTTCCCATTCATCTCCCAGCGCACGTGACTCATTCAGTGGATTCAGCCCTTCACCCCGTGGTACACCCGGCTGGAAGGTCGCACCCAAATAGATTTCGATGACAACATCATCCGCACTGGCCCCGTCGCCACCAGGCGCAGCAGCGGGCGCACAGGCAGCCAGCCCCAATACGGCCATTGTGCCCGCACTGACTTTGAGAAATTGTCGTCGGCTCATTGAGCTTTGCATAAACGGTCTCCTTTGATAAAATAGTAAAAAATCTTACGCCTTGATTGCACCCGATGTCACCCCCGCCATAAATTGCTTCATGGAAAAGGCAAAGAGCAGGAGCAGTGGAATCGAGGCGATGAGATATCCGGCAAACATGGCACCATACTGGGTCTGTGTCCCTCCTTGGAAGTAGTAGAGTCCAACCGTGATGGTGCGTTTGGCGTCGCTGGCAACAGTAATCAGGGGCCAGATCAGGTCATTCCAAATTTGCTGGAAACGCAGAATCGCGAGGGTTGCGAGGATGCTTTTTGAGAGAGGCAGCGCGACGCGTAGATATATCTGCCAGTCGCTGGCCCCATCAATTCTGGCGGCATCAAACAGACCCTGTGGGAGTGCGCTAAAGAAGGTGCGCATGAGAAAGACGCCATAGGCTTGACCGCCCGCAATATAGGGCAGAATCAAGACCCAATAGGAATCGAGCAGCCCCAAGCGGCGTACCCACATAAAGGCGGGAATCAACTGCAAGATTTGGGGAACCATCATCAAAATCATCAGTGCTGCAAAGAGAAATTCCTTGCCGGGAAAGCGATAGCGTGCAAAGACAAAGCCCGACATGGATGCGCTAATGAGAAAGCCTGCGGTGGCAACCACACCCACATAAATCGTGTTCAGTAGATACCCCTGCACCTGTGTCCATGCTGCCTGATAGTTTTCCACAATGTGGAGCGGCCATGAGGGGAACCAATAGGAGTGCAAAAATTGGGTATAGGATTTGGTCGATGTAATCATCATAAAGACAAAGGGGTAGAGCGTGAGGACGACCAGCAGGGTCAGCGTGGCATACATGATGATTGTGCCCCAATCGGTTGGTCGGGTGGGTTTGTTGGCTGTTGATAGTGCTTGTGTATTGGTTGTCATAATAAAAATATTTTACGCCTCATAATCCGTCTCTGCCGATTTGATAAACCGATTGTTGATATAGGTGAACGCAAGCATGGCAACCAACATCACCACCCCGATGGCCGATGCATAGCCGAAGTGGTCGGCTTGGAAGGCTCGCTGATACATCCATAATCCTGGCACCATCGTGGCATAGCCCGGACCGCCCTTTGTCAACACCAACATGCCGCCAAAGTTCTGGAAGGTGAAGATGGTGGTGATGACAATGAGCAACTTGACCTGCCCCATCAACAGCGGAATATCGACACTACGAATGCGCCGCCATGTGGTTGCCCCATCAATCTTAGAGGCATCAATGACGGCGGATGAGATGTTTTGCAGACCTGCATAGTAGATCAGCATCGCCACCGCCTCGACCCAAGGGAAGCCCACAAAGAGTACCGAGTAGAGCGCAATCTTGGGGTCGGCCAGCCATGCGGCTTGATATTGCTCTAACCCAATCGTTTCCAAGAACATATTCAGAACACCAAAGGGCCGCGGCCCCATGATAAAGCGCCAGACCAATGTTACAACAATGCCCGGTATCACCATCGGGATAATCAACAGGAATCGATACCAATATTGCGACCGTTCGCTTCTCAAGTTAAAGATGAGTTCCGCCGCTGCCAACGGAAAGATCAACACCTTGATGAGTGCGGCCGCGAGGATAATCGCCACATTTTTGAGCGATGCGATTAGAATCACATCTGACATCATATTCTGAAAATGTTGTAGCCCGACCCATGTTTCCATGCCCGCCCCATTCCATTTGGTAAAGGAGTGGTAAATGGCCGAGCCTGCTGGATAATAGCGAAAGGTCAAAATAAAGAAAAAGGTTGGCACCAAGAAAAGATAGAGATGCCATGTTTTTTTCAATTCAGTCAGCAGCGACTGAATCGGACT
>JBCCFC010000087.1:0-18817 GCA_039029935.1 Chloroflexota bacterium | reverse complement strand
AGCTGGCGAGATCAGAGATTTTCAGGGTCACACTGGACGGTAAAAGCTCCAAATGGATGGACACGGGAATGTACCGTGGTCTCAGCTTCTCCCCAGATGCCCGCTTGGTTTTGTCTGTCACACGAACACCATGCGCCACTTGCAGCCCACAGACCCAGACCACGTCCATTTCATTCTTTGTCTCATCATTATGCATCTGAACAAGTACTGGCCATCCTGCACGTAAAAAGGGTGGAATTTTGCGATCTGTGAATAAATCGCCGACAGCCTTGTGTTTGCCACCCATGCCGAGGGGCGCAAAACGCATACCGTTGGTAGGGACAGTCATAGATAAATCGCCAACTTTGTCTGCATCCAGATAGGCTTGCCAGCGATGTGCGGTGGATTTCCAGTCTAGCGGTAAGTCTGCATAATCACAAATTTGCTGGCTGAGTACCCAGTCGCCCATTGTTGGTTTATCCGGCGTATAAAGTTGCGGCTCACGGGCAAGGATGCCCATGCCACTTAGCGCAAAGTGTGGAAAGTTCGGCATGATGGGTAGGGCATTGGTTTGGTGTAGGCTGAGGACGCGAGCTTGCGCGGATGACAGGATGCTGGTGTGGCAGGTGGTCCAGTGGATGTGATCAGCCAGTGGGTGGGGGCCGCTATTTGATATGGATGGTTGTCGGAGGTGAATGCGCAGTCGTTCGATGTTGGCAAAGCCGACTTGACGATGGTCTGCCCCCAGAAGGGTCAATGCATGGCGAAGTACGCCACGTAGGTTGGCATCGCCAAGGAGTTGCAGTCTATCGAGCGCAAGCACAACACGAGTTTGTGGTTGGTCAGGTGTTAGTGTTTCTGCTAACAGAGATTGCAACGTCGCTTGGTCGATGGCTGTGACCCGCTCGGCTTCATCACGCAATTGTTGCGCTGTCTGTGAGAGTGTCTCGACAATGTTGGAGTTGATGTGCTGAATGAGGGGCATGACTTCGTGGCGAATTTGATTGCGCAGGTAGTGCGTATCTTGGTTGGTGGCATCCTCACGCCATGTAAGATTGCGGTCCTGTAGATAGCGCATGATTTCCCTGCGAGACACATGTAGCAATGGACGGATAACAACTGCGTTTGTGTTTTTCTGCTCAGTATTTTTCTTTTCCAGGGGAAAAGGCGCAATCAACTTCATGCCAGCTAACCCGCGAAGACCACTGCCACGAATCAGATTCATGAGTAGGGTTTCAGCTTGGTCGTTGGCATGATGCGCAACGACGATGCGTGGGATTTGTCCAGAGGGTGTTACCTGTAAGGCGACATCAAGCAAGAATTCATAACGAGCGCGCCGTCCCGCATCTTCAATACCTATCTTTTGCTCTGAATTGGTCAGGCTGTGTTTGGGCAGGCGTCGGCTGTGATAAGGCAGATGAAATTGCGCAGCAAGTTGCTCAACAAAATCGGCATCTTGGCTGGATTCGGGGCGAAGGTTGTGATCCAAATGGGCGACATGAATCGCCAACGAACACTGTTGTTCGAGTTCCATAAGCGTATGGAGCAAGCAAACACTGTCTGCCCCACCGCTGACACCGACAATGATTGGACGCCTCTCATTCGACTGAACATTAGGGAAAAGCTGATAGTGTTCTTGGGTCCTAAGCAATGCTTGTAATAAAGGGTCCATTGAGGTCATGCCTATCCCCTCGCTAAATACAGCAACTTTAACATTTATAACAAACGCACAATCTGACGAAAGAATTTACGGTCAATCACCCATGTATTTGGCTCCAAATTCAGTTTTTGCTCGTTGGTGGAGGTTGATAATGGCATAAATTCTAATTCGTAATCGTTCATCTGTGGTTTTCCTAATGAAATCCATTGTTGATAAATCTGCTCCAATTCTTGATACAGGATTTCAGAATTATCACCGTAAAGTAGTATCTTATCATGCCCCATAATCACACAATTGCTATGTCCCCCCAGCCCCAAACCTTTCCCACAAGTCAATGTATCCTGTCTATGCAAGGCAACAAAGTAATGAAATTCAACGCGTCCCGTCCACGCCTCTGGCAGCCCTGATGCATGATTCGGAAAGTCTTTTAGCCCATGAAACAGTGGGTATTCTGCATTGACTTCAGTCGTTTGAAGATGAGAAACAAAGCGACCCTCTTCCTCTTCTGTTGAGAATGCCCATAAATTTTGCGAGAATTGATCACCTCGAATTGGCATAAAATTTGAATATTGAACAATTTTCCCTGTACCCCCATTGTCATTCTTCTTGATTTGTGTAAGAGGACATTGAACAATGCTCCCATGAGACAATGGAATGAGTAAAAACCCGTCGCTAGAAAGTTGCTCAAACCAATAGGGGGATAGGTCCGCGCAACCCACCGTTGCCACAATACAGTCATAGGGTGCATTCGCCTTAAATCCATCAAATCCATCTTGGGCATAGATGTTGATCTGCTCGTAACCAGCATTTGCTAGTTGTTTTTTTGTTGTCGAGATAAGACGCTCGTTTAAATCGATTGTAGTAATAAGACTTGGGTCAGAAACGAGTTCGGCCATTAATGCGGCATTATACCCAGAGCCTGCCCCGATTTCTAGGACGCGCATTCCTGATTTTAATGTTAATAACTCTAACATCTGTGCAACAAGTGACGGCTGGGAGGAAGAGCTGGGTTCTGGGTACCATTGAATAGACAAGGCACGGTCTGAATAAATCATCGCTAAATGCTCTTCATTCAATGGGTCAATCTCCAGTATATCTGGCTGGTCATATCTTCCACTATAAATTTTTTCAATGAGTAGATGACGCGGTACCTGACGAAAGGCTGATTCAATTTGGGATGTTTGAATCGCCCCTTGTTTTTTCAGTTGTTCAATATATTGATTAACGATAGGTACTCTGTTTATCATTGTCATTCTATATGCCTCTTAAAAGTTGGTAAATCTTACTCTATCGGTGTTTCATCGGCATCTGTGTTGCCAGCATTACGCGAAGCAACATCGGGTGTCCATGTAGGTGTTGGACCAGGCTTTTGCGGTGTGTCAGTATCAGGCTCAGGCGTGTTGGTTGGCACATCCACGATAGGTGTAGCCGTTGCAATCAACTCAATGGCTGTTGCTGTCGGCTCAAGCGTAGGCCCAGGTGTAGGCTCCTCAACGGGTGTTGTAGGTGTCTCAGTAGGAACCTCGGTTGGTGGCTCAGGCGTAGGCTCCTCCGCCAATGGCGTTGGTGTTTCAGTAGGAACTTCAGTTGGTGGCTCGACTGGCACAGGTGTATCGGTTGGCACAACAGGCACAGGTGTATCGGTTGGCACAACAGGCACAGGTGTATCCGTTGGCACAACGGGTACAGGTGTTGCAGTCGGTTCAGCCGGAATAGGTGTCGGTGTATCCGTCGGCACTTCTACAGGAATCGCTGTAGGCGTCTCGGTTGGAGGTTCAGGGGTAGGCTGTTCAGGCGTAGGTGGCTCGGGCGTCCAAGTCGGTGTAGGTGGTTCCTGTGTCGGTGTTTCCGTCGGTGGCGCGGTCGGTGTGGGTTTGATGATAATCAAGTTGATTTGATTGGCATACTCATTATTCAACTGATCACGGACAACCAGCCGTAGCGTATAGGGACCCGCAGGGAATGGCTCAGTATCCCATGTTCCCAGCACTGCATCAACCACGCCACCTGCATTGACAGGACCGCGCAGGAGTGGTGTAAAGGTATTGGCATTGTAGTTGTTGCCATATTGCAGTTCATAATACTGCATTGCAGGGGCATCTGCTGTGCCAATAATCGTCACCTGTCCCGTGATCTCTTCTCTTTCGGTTGGTTGGCGGATGTGAACACGGGGGCCGATGGTAAAGACATCACTCGCACCCGCAGGTGGTTGTGGGATGCCATGCTCCTCAGCCCATTCACGATATTCTTCGGGATAGATTTTGAAATATCGCTCTTCAATCGCATTTTCTGGTGTAAACTCGGTTGCCAGTTTCCCTGTGGTGATGTCCAGCCGTACAAACTGATGCAGGTCATTTTCTGCGGGGAGTGGTTGCCGATCCGCCGCAAACCACTGGACTTTCAAATTTTGAGGTGGACAGGCGCGGCTGGGAAATGTGCCACTGTCATTACATACTTCAATTGCTTGCACACCTGCGGGTGGTTCAAATTCTAATGGCGGTTGGTCCGCCAATGCAAAACGCATAAAGCGATTCCAAATCGGGCCCGCACCTGTCAGCCCGCCAATATCGCGCATCTCTGAATTATTGGTGTTGCCGACCCAGACACCCGTCACCAAGTCCGGTGTGTAGCCAACCGTGAGGACATCACGAATGTCATTGGTGGTCCCAGTTTTAGCTGCCGCCGGACGATCAAGACGTAAGGCCGAGTTTGGCCCAAAGATGGGCGTCCGTGCATCATTGTCACTGAGCATATCTGTCACCAAAAACGCGTCAACGGGTGAAATGACCTGCTCACCTACGCTCTGCTCATTCTCCTGACAGGGGCGGTTTGTGCCGCGCTCACAGATGATGTTGCCTGTACTGTCGGTGATATAGGAAATCGTGACAGCGGGCACAAGAACGCCGCCATTAGCAAGCACCGCATAGGCATTGGTCAACTCCACCAACGGCACTTCCCCACTGCCCAAGCTCAGGCTGAGACCATAGGATGGACGGTCTTCACGCACCAGATAAGGCATCCCCACACGCTCGACCAGCCCCAAAAAGTAGTCCAAGCCGATAAATTCTAGAGCGCGGACAGCGGGGATGTTAAAACTACTTGCCAATGAACTGCGAACGGTCAGCATCCCATGCTCTTTTTCGTCGTAGTTAGTCGGCACATAGGGTGGGTTGACCCCATCGGGAAACTCTTGCTCAATATCGGCAATCAGCGTTCCTGGCGTCCAGCGTTCCTCAATCGGCTTCTCGCTATGCTCAAAGGCGGCGAGGTAGACAAAGGGTTTGATGGAGCTACCGGGTTGTCGAGGGGCCAAGGCCATGTTGACCTGCCCATCAATCTCAACATTATCAAAATCGGCACTGCCCACCAAGGCGCGAATTTCACCCGTCTTCGGGTCCATCGCCACCAATGACCCATTGGATGCGTTGTGTGCTGCCAGCGATTCGACATGTTCCTTGACAATTTTTTGTGCCTCGGCCTGCAAATCTGGGTCCAACGTTGTAAACACCTGTAACCCCTGTTGATACAGCCCCTCTGCCCCTCTGGTTTGCTCAAGCTGTTGACGCACCAGCAGCGTGAAGTGTGGTGCATTCAAGTTGAATTCAAGCGGTTTGTAGACAAGCTGTTCACCCCACGCGGCATCCGCTTGTTCCTTGGTAATCATGTTCTCTTCGACCATCAACGCAAGCACAACACGCTGACGATTCTTGGCACGCTCCGGCTGTGTATAGGGGTCATAAACAGCAGGTAATTGTGGCAACCCAGCCAGTAAAGCCGCTTCGCCCAAAGTCAGGTCAGCGACATCCTTATCAAAATAGGTACGCGCCGCCGCCGCCGCACCATAGGCAAAGTTACCATAATAGAGTTCATTAAGATAGAGTTCGAGGATTTGGTTTTTGGTGTAGGTACGGCTGATTTCTGCCGAGAGAACGGCTTCGTTGATTTTGCGTGTGATGGTCTGCTCGGGTGAAAGAAAGACCATTTTGACCAACTGCTGTGAAATGGTCGATGCGCCGGAAACAATGCTGCGTTCTTGGATCGCATAGTAAAGGGCGCGCACGAGCGCAACAAAATCAATTCCGGGATGTTGATAAAAATTTTTGTCTTCGGTGGCAACGGTGGCGTTGATTAAATCTGTAGAGATGTTGGCGATAGGCACAAAGGTACGTCGCCCTGCATCTGGTGCAAAGGTTTCATTGAGTAGATTGCCGTCACGGTCGTAGATACGTGTGGTCTGGAATGAACTGGCACTGCTGGCTAACTCATTGGGTGCGGGTAAATCCGCAGCAATGGCGGCATAGGACATGACACCTGCTGCCATTGCAAAGGAAAAAAGGACTAGATAGACAAGGACCCCGGTGATTAATCCCTGAACAAACTGGTTACGTCTTGGTCTCCCTCTTACTCCACCTTGGGGGCTGTCATTTTTTAAACGATATTCTTGTGCCACAGTTCACTCCATTATTCACATTACATCTTATCATGTAAATAAGCAATTGTTTTTCTCATCAACCTATGCTAGAATTATGCTACCGTATTTGGTCCTGAACCTCAAATTTGGTTTGTGATGATTCAAGGGTTGAAGTTACTTTTAAGATATGTTATCAAAAACATTGGTAATGATAGGGATTGATTGTTGTTTACAAGCATGGTCTAGGGAGGCTGGAGATGGCAGAAAAAGAACAAGAAGGATACACCTTTCGTGAATGTACCAGACCTAAATTAGAGAAATGGTTTGGTTTGCGTCAATCATGGAACAGCCCCGTTCTGGACAAGTGGTTAGCAATGAAACCTGCGATTGCCGATAACGATAAAATTGTGTTGGAAAGCTTCCAGAAACTTCTGCTGGTGGGAGGCGAAGTATGGAACGAAAAAGAATTATCCATGCATTTTATTGGGCCTATTTTGGGGCTTGTCCATTTTGTAGAACCGTATCGGTTTAATCTATTTTCAGAGCGTAAAATTGGGGCAGTTATCGCGGGAATTCATGGTGATATTGACTTGAGTGGAGAGCCGGATGGGATGATTGCAACGGGCTATTGGGAGCCACAAGTACCGATGTTTGCAATTAGCGAATATAAACGCACCCTTGATCCTACTGGGGACCCAGCAGGACAGGCGCTTGGGGCAATGCTTGTTGCGCAAAAACTCAACACGGAGCCAATTCCAATTTATGGCTGTTATGTGATTGGTCAGCAATGGCATTTTCTTGTGTTGGAAGATAGATATTACACCATGAGCCAAGCATTTCTCGCCGGGACAGATGACGTTTTTGAAATTTTTCGTATTTTGAAAGCGCTCAAATTGATCGTTATGGATTTAACGGTTTAAGACCGTCCTATCAATATCCTTTGAGTAAGCGTGGATTTCTGCATTATTTGATTTCCAAGAGGAGTACATTATGAGCCAAACAACAGTAAAACAAAAAGAATATATTGGGGCTAATAGCGGCATCAGTCTAAATGGGCATGTTGCTCAGGTAAATTCTATCAATGCCAATGGTGCAGGGAAAGAAGAAAAACTAGACCCATCACCGGAGGTGATTCAACAACTGAGAGATATTGCCTATGCATTTGATAATCGAGGGTACAGAAAACTAATCGACAAAATTGATTGGGAAAAAGCATCGGCAAAGAGTTTGAACTCTGGCATTAGCGCGGCCATTGTTTTTACCGATTTGCGCCGCGCCGAGAAAATATCCAAGATCGGGCTAGAAAAATATCCTGACGATGAGGTGTTTATCCGTATTCAACCAATGTTCAATCCACGGAAAGCGCGCGTTGGTAAAAACAGATGGACTGTGCCGAAGCCACCTAATTTTTTGGATAACTCAATGGATTGGATTGCCGAGAATCAAGATAACTATGAAATTGGGCATTGGCTCGCCGTCTATGATGGCATTTTGGTGGCGGACGCACCCACTAGGCGTGAGCTTGGCGAAATCTTAGATGCTCGACGGGCTGAAGATCATATGGCGCGACATGCATTAATCTATAAAGTGATATAGGTGGTACAAACGATGTTCGATGCTTTTTCCTCTGGTTTATATCTACAAGGAGTGACAAGATATCGCGACCAATATGCAAAGGAAGTTGTATCTCGAATTGTTTTAGATATTAATCTAGCTGATGATGAAGAAAATGCTTTACCAATGCTTGTGGATACAGGTGCGCCTTGGTGTATTATGGATCCACTAGAGATTGAGCCTATCCAAAATCAAGTTGAGCCTATGTTCCGGTCAGAGACGCCAATGTCGATTCGTGGCATTACGTATACAGGATGGATATACCGTGTGCCAATGACAATTCCCGCTATCGAAGGCGAGCCTCTTGATGTTGATGCAACCGTGTTTGTCCCCGACTTGCGCGCTGGTGAAACTTGGCTTCACCCCAATTTCATTGGACTCGATGGCTTTCTCAATCGAATCCACTTTGCAATTAATCCAGTCGAAAATCTATTTTATTTTGGTGCAGTTTAGCTCAACCATTCTACCGAACACCCCTTACAATCATTGTAAAAATCAGCATCATCAAATATAATGCATATTCATGCGTGACGACTCTGTTTCTCAGCCGCGCCAAAAGCTCTTTCTCAAGGGTATTCTTGGGCTGCTGCTCTGCGTTGGGCTGTTTGGCTTGACTAAATCATTTCTACCTGCGCTCGCTCAAGGGGGCAGGGTTCCGTCGCGCAACGCAGTCATCAGCGTGGATGTGATGCCGGAGTCGCCAGACAAGGTGTTGGCGGGATCGCTCAATGCGCCGGACCCGCCAGGGGTATTTCGCAGTGAGGATGGCGGGCTAAATTGGGAACTGGGTAAGGGGTTTCTGGAAAATATCAGCATCTCCGGTGTGGCCTTTGACCCGTTGAACTCGCAATTGGTATTGGCGGGTGATGGCGGCTTTGGACATATGTTTCGTAGCCGGAATGCAGGGGAAACATGGGAGGAGCTAGAAGAGTTTAAGCCGTTGTTGAGTGCCAACAGCGCGGTTGGCGAGTTGTTCGCTGCGATTGAAAAAGACTCAGCGGGTGAGGGGGATGACGAGAAGAGTGTTTTTTACGCCTGTACACGCTTTGATGGCGTAATCCGGTCAGAGGATTCGGGAGAGACATGGCAAGTACTCAATGCCGGATTGGTCGGCGAGGCGTTGCGTGTGCGTGAGGTGCGCTGGTTTGGCGACTTTCTCTATGCCGTCACACATGGTGGTCTCTACCGCTTGCCACGTGGCACGGCTGTCTGGCAGCCTGTACCAACCTTTCCGCCTGCGGGCATTTTGTTTAGCATCACGATGCTTGATGATACACTCTATGTTGGCTCGGTGTTGGGGCTATTTCGCAGCCAAGATGGTGAGACTTGGCAGTCTGTGCCGAACTTCCCACAGACCAATGTCTATGATTTGGTTGCCACTGAATCGCGCATTGTGGCGGCGACTGAGAGCGGCGTGTGGGTCGGTTTAGACGAGAATTGGGACCTTGCTTTGGTGAATGGTGTGCCCTACTCAAATGTGGCCTATGCGGTGGCAAATACACCAAAGGCAGCGCGCACGGTCTACATTGGCACGGCCAGCGATTGGGTGTTGCGCAGCGATGACGAGGGCGTGAATTTCTTCACAGTGGCGGGTATGCCAGCATTGGATGTCGATGCGGCATTGGCGACATCAACACCAACGTTTACACCAACGCCTACGCCCACCGATACACCGACACCCACTGATACACCGACACCAACGGCCACCCCAACCGAGACCCCGACGGAGACCCCTTCCCCGACACCAACGGAGACGCCTGTTCCTACTGAAACACCAACGCCTACGCCCACAGAAACAGAGACACCTCTGCCAACTGAGACGGCAACACCCACGCCAACGATTGAAGGTGAGGTTGCTGAGGGTGAGGCGATTAGCGAAACCGAGGTATTGACAGATTCGATTGAGGTTGCGATTCCTGAGCCTGTGACGCTGGAAACAGGTATTGATGATGGTGAGACGGTGACAACGACGGAAGAGGCTCACGAGCAAGGTGAGCCAGAGGGGAATGAAGATGTGGAAGGTGATGATGCTGGGAGTGATGGTGCAGAGAGTCCTGCACCATCTGCTGGGCGTATCATTGTGGCGATTCCAGATCGTGTGCAGCCACCCGCACCGCCAACTGCGACTGATGTCCCCGCCGAGACAGGAGGCAGCAATGCGAGAGGCGTGGCCGCAGATGTGCAGTTGATTCCAACACCGCAGCCCCAACAAGCTGCCAATCCAGCCCCAGCCGAAGTCGCGCTACGACCTGAACCAACTGCGACCTCTACACTTGAACCAACGGAAACAGTGCCACCCACCACCACCTTGACACCAACCACGACACCTACGCCCACATTGACACCCATTCCCATCGACATCGGTGCAGAAGTCTATCAACGTTTGCCCTTTGTCTTTATGGGGTTAAGCGTGTTATTGTTTGGGTTGATTGTGTATGCGGGTTGGTCGATTATTAATGGGCCGAGGGATTTTTAGCCCGTACCTACGAGTTTGTTTCATCTCTCTTTGACATACAATCGTTGGAATGCGATGAGATTATCAAAGCAAAAAGGGCGTCTGTGCTACGACACTACAGACGCCCTTTCCTCATTATCTTCTGATGGCAATCATACAATTCTTCTTGAACCTTATTGCAAAATCAGGGCAAATAAATCTTTTGTGGACAAGCCATACCTACTGAAATCTCTTGTGGACTGAGTGTTGAGCTATCCAGCAATTGTTGACTGACGATGTAAATGTCTCGTTCTAACGGATTGTGTGGTTGGGATAGGGATTGGACAAAAAGCGGGATAAAAGTTAATCTACTGATGAACAAATCTAGCTTGAAAATTATACAAAGTCAACAGGGGATGTTATGTCAAAAGTAGAAGAAGAAACCAAAATCCGAACAAGAAATCTAAAGCAAGAAAAAAAAGAAATATCGACCAAGCCACCAGGTCATAAGACAATATGTCTGCCAATAGGGGAAACAGAGCATAAGGAGTCATTCACAGACCCGAAAGCATACAGAGAACTGATTGACAGATGTTATGAAAAACATCCAGAGCTATTCCCGTCAGGGATGTCAGAAGGATATACGTTCCATGATAAGAGAAAAGCGTCGGCCAAACTGCCTGATGTACAACTACGGCGAATCGAAGTGAAAAGTACACAGGATGCATACACAACCCGTCCATCATTTGTATTGCCATATATGGCCCAGAGGGGCACTCCGATACACAGATGATGTTGAAAAGGGGCTATTGTTGTTGAATCATGGGGTGCCATATTGGCTAGTGACAGCGGTATGTGGCAAAGACGACATGTATGGGGAACGATTGGAAATCAGTTTCGGTCACAATAGCCTTGTTGGGACAACCGTGAATAATGCGGAAACTCTGCCAGATAACCTGACAGCAGATGAAAAACACACCAAAAACAACGGTGAGAAGGTCTATATTGCCACAACGGTTGGTGATGAGTGTGTGACGAGGAAGGGATGAGGTAACAATGATGAAGCAAGTTCTGAGTGGACGAATCATGATACAAATGCTGTCTATCATCATCGTTTTGAGTGGCTGTTCTTCTAATCTGAATATTTTTAATGGAAATGACTCATCTGAATCTGGTGAACTGACTGTGTATACAACTTTGCCGGAAGATGAAGTCGCCATTTATATAGCCGACTTTCAGACAGCGTATCCTTACATCGAAGTCACCGTTGTCAGAGAGTCTATTGCGCCCATGATGGACCTTCTGCTATCAAAACAGGATAAACCGCAAGGACGATGGTCCATTGCCTCTCTTATGGAGAATCTGCTACCGCAGCAGAATGAACCACAAGCAGATGTAATTTGGGATATTGGGTTGACTAGTGCGCTATATTTTGAATGGAATGATTTGCTAAAACCATACGTCCCCTTGGGTATATCGCGGGTTGACAGGTTATTTATTGATGAACAAGAACCACCTTATTGGGTCGGTAGCAGCCTTTCATTGACTGGATTCTGTGTTAATCCCAGTGAAATCGCCCGTTTGGGCGCACGTATCCCAACATCATGGGATGATCTGCTTGATCCTAGCTATCGGCGTCAGATCGTGATGTCTAACCCCGCAACAACGGAGACAGGATTGATGGCGGTCCTGAGTATTCTGGAGCGTATGGGGGAGCCAGATGGATGGCCCTATCTGGATAGGCTGCATCGTAATATCGCTTACTATACAGAAGGTGAGTCCACCCCCTGTGAACTGGCTGATCAAGGCGAAATTGCTATCGGCATTGCAAAAAGGTTTGATCGATTTACCCACGTCGAAATGATCTATCCTGTCGAAAAATCAGGATGGGAACTTCATGTCAGCGCAATTATTCGCAAAGACACCATCAAACCTGTGGCAAAAACCTTTATGGATTGGACCATCAGTGAAGACTTGATGCGGCTTCGGTCGCGCAAAACTGCAATAACTGCCTATGATATTGGGTTTGAGAAGCCAGTAGGATATCCCGCCAACCCGCGCGACCAGCTAATCACACGCAATATTCCATGGTCCGCTGCAAATCGTGAACGTATTTTGCATGAATGGCGAGATCGCTACGGCGACAAATTACAGCAATGAAGTTGAATAAACGCATATTATTCATATATCATTTTTCCGCTAAATTCTATCACTTGTGTCACTATCATTGTCCGCGTTAGAATATCCATCTGCATAGCAGATAGGATTTCTGAATCCGCCAAGACAGTTGGCAGCTTTCCTTCATGTAACGTGTAGAAACCGTAGATTGACCCGTCTTCAAGCAGGGTGATTTGATATTCTTTGTAGGGGTAAATGTATCTCTGCTCAATCAACGGTGTCGCCATTGCATAGATAGATTGCTCCTGGAACTCGACTGCGGTATCAACTATTGCATCTGTTTGTTCAATAGTGCTGATAATATCTGTTGTGTCAGGCTTGGCGATTTGCCCTGTTGTATTATAATAGTTGGCGACGCCTGCAATATCATCGTCAATAGTCTCACTGTCAATAGTCTCACTGTCAATAGTCTCACTGTCAATAGTCTCACTGTCAGACTTTTTGGTTAATGCGGGTGTGTGTTCCGTCGTTGTGGACTCTGCTTCTGCCACAGGAGGGGGCAGCGAAAACTCAACAATCGGGACAGGTGGATAGATGGAGCCTGTTAGCACAACTGACGCTGAAAGCTCAATTTTGGTTGCTAATGGGTTCCGGGTAATCAGTTGCCAAACACCTGTCTGTAGCGCAAATTCACTCTCACTCAATAAGTGTCCTTTGGTCTGTCGATAATCAGCAACCGCTGCATCCGCCTCGAACCAAGTTCCATCGGCAGCTAATTGAATCAATTGAAACAACGGTGGATCTGTATCTAAGACAATTGAATATTGCCCAATCGTTTCATCTGTCAAACTTGTATCGTCGAGTTCACCGGAAGGAGCTACATGGGATGTGTCATTTTCCTTATGACGTACAATGGGTTCGAAGTCTCTTGGTCCTGTAATCGGGCGCGACCCAAACCAATGACGGTATAGGCTCAAAAACTGTCCATTGTTTTGTAGACGCTCTAAGGCCAAGTTAATTTGTCTCTGTAAAGTAATATTATCTTTGTTGATGGCTATGGCACACTCGTTATCTGACAACAACCCGCTGATAATTTTTAGTGGCGCATTGTTTTGGTTGATATATTGTGCGGCACCCAATTCGTCAATCACTGCCGCATTGGTAACACCACTTATGATCTTTTCCATCGCCTCTGTCATAAATTGGGATTCGATAAATTCTCCCTCCGTTTGTGTACGAATAATGTCTTGCGAGGTCGAGTTGTTGCTTGTACTAATCTTTACATCAGATGTTATATCATCGAGTGAAAAAATCAAGTTCTCAGTTTCGTATACTATGAGGACAGGACCTGTGGTAAAATATGGCTCGCTAAAGTAGACAAGTTTGCTTCTCTCATCAGTAATAAATAAACAACTGATAGCTGCATCATAAAGTTGTGTATTGACACCTGTAATGAGATTTTCAAAAGGAGTGTATTCATAGACTACGCGTAGACCTGCGGTGCGTTCTATCATTCTCATAAGGTCCACTGAGAATCCAACAAGTTGACCATTGCTGGCACGTGCGGAAAAGGGGGGAGAATTCTCTGACACTGCGACGACAATGCTGCCCAATCTGGAACCAATTTGGGCATGTGCCTGTGGTGATTGTCCGAGAAGGCATAGCGTGGTTAGCAGAATGCTGAGTACGAAATTCGACACAAACCAAGTGCGTATCGACGCCCCATACCTTTTTAAAGAGGCGGTAGCACAGTAGATTTTGTGTATATAAAGTATTTGTCTTTTCATACGGTGAACCCTTATTTTGGCATACGGTCAGTTGCCTCACAAGAACAGTATCGCAGGTTGGCAACCTGCGTCACAGATAATCAATCTGTGTTACTGGTTTATACCTTATTCAGACGTTGGCTCTGGTTCTTGCTCACAATTGGCATTAAAATCAGGGGGGAGATTGCGTGGTAATTTTGTTGTACTGTCACAGTGAACACTAGAAAAATCGATGATACGTACATCGACCTCTCCTTCAGGGAATACGACTTGTGTCTCGCTTAAGTCTGCCCCGCTTAATTGGACGCCATTGAAGAGAACGCCGTGTAGGTTGGCCCCATGAAGACTCGTATTGGATAGATTCGCACCACTTAAAATTGCATCAGAAAAATTAGCATTGATCAAATTGGAACCGTCAAAATTCGCCCCAGATAATGTCCCGCGGGTTGATAACGTGTTTGAAATGTCAATTGTGCTTTTAAGCGTCGCTCCACTCAGTTGAGCACGTGTCAGTTGTGTCCCCCGTAAGATCGCCCCTGTCAAGTCCGCACCGCTAAGGTTGATGCCGCGTAAATCTGCTCCACTTAAGTTGGCCCCATGTTCTTTGGAATTTTGCTGTGCTAAGTTGGCACCAGATAAATTGGCCCCTGGAATCCGTGCGCCTGATAGGTTTGCCCCCATTAATTGCGCCCCACTTAAGTCCACACCCCATAAATTGGCCCCAACGAGACGAGCGTTATCTAAAATTACAGCAGTCAGGCGAACACGAGTTAAGTCGACCCGTGTTAAATTGGCACGCGTGAGGTCTGCACCCGCCAAGTCTGCGCCATCCAAATTACTGCCCATCAATTTTGCCCCGACTAGGTTCGCCCCTGTCAAATTCGCATTTTCAAGATTCGCATAGGTTAAATTGGCATTGGACAGCACAGCCCCTGCAAGGTCTGCACCCGCCAAATTGGTGTTGACCAGTTGCGCATTTCGTAAGATGGTTTGACGAAGATTCGCCCCCGATAAATCCTCGTCGCTTAAATCTCGGCCACGTAAGTTAAGCCCACTGCAATCGTTTGGACAACCACTTGGCAACTTGCTATTGAAACAGCCAGCAAGCATAATAAGTAGACAAAAGCTGATAAAGTAAATATGTTTCATTGGCTTAATACATTAATTAATAATCCAACGTTGATGGCAATAAACAGGATCGGATAGGCAAAGACAGCGATAGTATTAACCCATTTTGCCAACCTTTCTTGTTGTATACGAAGTAAAATTTGAATAATGAGTATAATAATACACATTATGAAAATTGCACCATAACAGAGCAATAGATAAAAATCAAGGAATGTAAAGACATTCATATTGGACTGAATCGTCGTTAGCACAGCTTGAAAGGCGACAACAATCCATAACAGGATAAACAAGCTCCACAGACGCTGGGCAAATGAATGGTGATCAAAAATCAATACAACGCCGATACTTAAGAAGATGATGCTCATGACGAGCCACGTTTGCCATAAATATCGAGTTGCTACGCGTTGGAGATCTAAAAGAATGGTTACTTGCGACCATGTGCTTTCAGTATGTGGGTATATATAAATTTGTTGTTCCACTTGTGTATTCGCAAGACGCCATTCAGAGTCAATCCGATGAAGATCGACATAGCGTCCTCTCGGTATAGACTGTCTTTGAGGCACATCAGACAGTGGAGCGGGTTCGATCAAGCCTTTAAATTCAAAGTGTACTTTGTCAGACTCAAAGGTGGCAGATTCTAGAACAATAGGAACCAATTGTGCATCAAATGGGAATCTTCGAAAATCGAATTTTGGCACAATTGTTGTCACCATATGTTGATGGAGCTGAATATTTGTGTTGGGTTCGAGACTGTTTCTATAGGTTTTCTCGATAAGTTTACTTTGTGTACCATTGACAATGGTTAATTTGGGATCAAATAATGTATCGCTGTCAAGTCCCTTGATATCATCGTGTATCAGACTATCATCCTGCCAAAAAACGTCTATATAGAAATCAATCTCAAATGCCTCTGGTTGAGATGGAGAGTTCGTCAATTGGTTGATAAAAAAGTTGACCAGCATTTTTTTTGGATCCGCAATCGTCTGCGTCAATTGGTTGGTCGTCAATAGAACAGTGGTCAGGGTTGGAGTAAAGGTTCCCGTCACTATCTGGGCCGTCGCAACTTCTTGGCGGCTGCTGCCGCTTCCTTGGGCTTGAAAGCCTTCGCCAGTACCAGCGGCTATACTCATCTGGCGCAAGGATGGTTCCCATATTGTGGATGCATCCTCATCAACGCCTTTCAGGATAGCATCTATCTTGACTTGGGCTAGTTGTAAATTATTTAACTCCGCAAGAACAGGGTCAAGCTGAAAATCGGCTTCATTTACATTGACAGCCAGTCCATTACTTTGAGCAAAGTTGGCTCCTCGTACATTTGCCCCACTAAAGTCTGCACCAATTAAAACTGTGCTGTGCAAATCGCTTCTTTGTAGATTCGCAGATGTAAGGTCTGTCCCAATTAAGCGGCTTCCAGCCAAATTAGAATCGCTTAGATCCGCACCTGTTAGTTTGGCCAAATTTAACCAAGCACCAGTCAGGTTTACACGCTGCAAGCTCGCACCACTTAGGTCGGCGGCACTAAAGCTTGCACCTGTCAACATTGCATCGTCAAGGGTTGCCCCAGCGAGAATGGCTTGGGTAAATTGAATCCCCCCCAGGCTTGCCTTTGTCAGTGTGACACCTGTCAATTGTGCCCCAATAAAACTAGACCCACTTAACGAAACTTCAGTCAAATCGACAGATGTCAGATCTGCTTGGTCAAGGATCGCACCATTCAAGTTGACGCCTGTTAATATACTACCGCCAAGGTCAGCGCCATCCAAACTCGCCCCAATTAGCCGAGCTTCGGTTAAGTCCGCATTGCGCAAAATAGCCCTTGTCAGGTTGGCACCACTTAAGTCCGCCTGACGTAAATTGGCTCCACTCAAATCAGCCCCTTGGAGATTGGCTTCGACCAGTTCGATATTTGCTAGGTCCATCCCATTGAGGTCACGTCCGAGTAAATTAACCCCAATACAATTGGGTGTACAGGGGACTGGTCTTGTAATCTGGAGCCAAATCCAAAAAAGGAGCACAATTGCAAGCAAAACAAAGGCTGATATCGAATAGATTAACTGTTTTAAGATAGCAAGGGGTGATCGAGGCCCCTTCCGCTTTTCTTGGCTTTTTCCCCGACTTTCTCCCTTTTGTGTGTCGTGTGGTTGCTTGCTCGGAACAGTACTATCCGTACTCAAACTGCCAGAACTATCGGGGATCTCTTTTGATAATTGCCCTAGCTTAGTTTGCGAGTGTCCCATATACCCCTAAACCTATGTGGCTAATCAAAACCAATACAATATATCCCGTTAGAAAAAACCAATTTAAGCGTATAGTGATTGGAAATAGTTCGCTTGACTTGCTGTGATTATGCTGACCAGCGTTGTTTGCAGACGCTTCTCGCCTTTCTAAACGTTTGATTAATATCATCATCAGGGCTGCAATGACGAATACGAAATAGCACAATAAGACTTGAATGTCTAAAATGGTCAATGCCGTTGTCAGTGGGGTGTTTTGTAAGCGTGTAAAATCAAATGTAATGGCTGTCAACAATAGCATAAGTAGTGCCAGCAGCCGATAACGAATCTCGCCAACATCAATGAAAAAGACAGCGCCGCCCAACAACATAAATAAGAAGATGACGAGCATCATTTTTAATACATAGGGGCGCGAGTCTCGTTCAATATCAACTTCAATACGAAATTGTGCCCAAGACGATTTGTCATAGGCTAAAACATGAATTTGTTGAACGATCTGTGCAGACCCTTCAACAAATGACCACCCGATTAAAGCCACTTCTGGCGACAGATATTTGCCAAGTGCCACTTGCGTTTCTAGTGGTTCTTCACGATAGATAATCTCTTGATCGATATGGAGAAAATCAAAAACTAGACGATTACTATCAAACTCACTCGACTCAAATGAGAGCATCATCGTGTGTGTATCAAACGGGAACTTTCGCAGGTCAAAATCACTTTTATAGATGCCGTCAAAACGATAGGTAAGCGAAACGTTTGTTTCTGGTTCAAAAGAATTTTCATATTCCTCAACGATAATCTCCTGGCTCTCCATATTCGTGACGCGGATTTTTGGATTCCATAATTGTGACGTATCTACCTCCTCAACGGGCTTGCTGTTAAGTGCTGGGTCAGACCAGTAGAGTGTTAACCAAAAATCAATACCGTAGAGTCCTGCTACTTCATCAATATTTGTAATTGAATTGATGAAAAAACTGAGCTTTACACGGGGGGGCGTTGACCGATTTGCCTCCTGTTCATCGGTTGACGTGTTCTGCTCATTCGATGTGGTCTGTGTTACAGGCTTGGGGATGGGCTTAGATATGGGGCGAGGCAAAAGCTTTGCTGCTTGGGCAGGGGGTTCTCTATAATTCGACTTGGCATATGCTGTGTGTAGTTGTAAACCAAACCCAATACCCGCTACCAGTTCTGCCATAAAAAATAGCACCACAAATAATCCTAGAGAATAACGGGCGATATGATACCTTTGTCGAACTTGCCCGTCGCTCGTTTGATGACAATCAGGTTGTGTCAACATGGGTAGGTTCACTATGGGCGAATCGTCCATTTGCCTTTGATTATATAAAACATGAGATACATTCATTATTGAATTGCTCATGATTGATCAATACCTCATTCAGTATACACAGGGAATTCAGCGAATAAGGTATTGATCAATCATGAACAATTCAATAATGAATGTATCTCATGTTT
>JBCCFC010000086.1:0-18830 GCA_039029935.1 Chloroflexota bacterium | reverse complement strand
TCAACATTTATTTATGCTTCTTGATTCATGATGGCGAGACAGCTTGTGTTGAAACAGATACAGACGGGATAGAAAGAGGCATAGGCAGAACAGCCATTTGCTGCCTAGAATCCAATAAATATAGGTGCGTTGGCTGTGGTAATCGTGTCTGGGGACACCATGCTTGTGATGACATTGGCATGTCAAAATATTGTTGTAGTGCTTGTTCAAACTCTTGTCGAGGGAAAAGTGCTTGCAAGTGGTTGATTTGGCTTAATGGCAAGCGTGTAAGATTGGCGAACTGTAATGCTTCTCCCGCTTCACATCGTTCACAGGGCAATAGCCGTTCGGTAAATGCTTGAACGACAGCAATGCTTACGTTTGGCGCAATATTTGGCGGTCGCTCTGGCCTTCGGGTTAGCCTATCAGCGAGAGCGGCCTCACTTAACAGAATGCCCTTACTTTGGATACGTCCCACGACTTGGCGGAATTTTAGATTGGAACGATCTAGCCACAGTGAAATCATGGCGATAATTTTTTCTTTCTCTAGATTGTAATTTAGGCTATTTTCTTGATTATTACTCATAATATCTTGAGGAAATACACCCATAAAAAAAGACATGATTGATCAAGGGAACAACCATGCCATGTAAATGATAATGATGTAGGCTTTCTCAATAGAAAGAAACATACTTAACTTTTTTATCTCTATCAAGTATATCTGTCAAGTATATCTGTCAAGTTTTTAGTTTTTGTCTATAATACCTTTTCTCATGAATTTATGCTATACTACACAGCTAAAGGTCCATATATTGTCAAAATACATCAATGGCATAAGGGGTTCAGACAGAAGTATTTACAGACACATGTTGATAATAAAGGAAAATCAAGGTAGGTTGGCTCTATCATAGCATCTTATCCGCACAATGGACGCACGAAAAACGCACATGCAACCAGTGAGCGTTTAGCATCATTTAAAGGTAGTTGAGGGATTGACGGCAAAAGGGTACAATTGGATCGTGGAAAATCTTGATTTTCCAATTATACTCTTTTGGTATGGCATACTTTTTGTAAAAAGAACCAATGCCAAAACCGTATAAGGCAAGGAATATGATTCAAGTAACAGATGTACCTAAATTTCAAGATGACCTATCCAGATTTATAGGCGATTTGCATTCTCTGTTGGGGATGACGCACCAAGAAATTGCCAATCATTTTTATTTAAATCGTACACGGGTCACCAAATATGAAAGCCCTAGCTATACAGATAAACCACAAAAAGGGTATGTCGCCGAACTTATGCGCATGGTTTCGGAATACTCGAAAAATGATGCTGCTGTCCAACGTGCGTTGATGTATGAGTTGGAAAAAGTGGCGCGCCGTAACACACGCTATCGTTTCAAAAGTTGGATCGATGTTTCTGAGATGGCAGATCATTACCTCAACCAGCAACGCAAAAAACATCAGGCCAAGCAAAAATCATCCTTACCACAATACCCACATGTGTTACCACACCCCGCCGACTCGACGTCAACCAATGGTACTCATGATAATAGCATCAACGGTATTGTACCCCCTATGTCCGGAGCATTAACTGTCGAAGTAGATATATCTTCCCTAAATCAACCAACTCGTCCTATACCGACAACAATACCTTCACAGCATCAAGCATGGAATGAAACCATTGGACGACGGTTAGACCCACCCTACTACACCAATTTATTTGGTGTCCAAGACCACCTTCGACGGCTCTACAATTTGCTGGTTACAGAGGATATGCAGCGCATTGTCGCTGTCACAGGGTTGGGCGGGCAAGGAAAAACCACATTGGTAGACCATCTTGTCCGTCGCCCAGAATTAGGCGTCGTATTTCAAGATTTGGCGTGGGTGAGTAATAAAGAACAGGAATTTTTCCCTGGGGCAGGTCTCCATGCGGTCACACCAGAGCATGAGCCGCTACACCGTTCAACGGGGCTAACCATCGATTCGTTGATCAACAATCTGATTCAACAGCTCTTTTCTGAGCGTGATGATTTAAACACAATTTTGACCTTGCTGCCCCAACAAAAGCAGATCATTCTCGAACGACATCTGCGTGATACAGCCTGTTTAATCATTATTGACAACCTTGATACAGCGCGCAATATTGATACACTGGTCCCCTTCCTATACAGATTGCCCAGCCCCAGTAAAGTCCTGTTGACCAGCCGTCACGATCTGACCGCCTATGGGCAAATTGCCTGTGTGCATCTGGACCCGCTAGAAGAAACGGACGCGATTGAATTATTACGCTATGAAGCGAAAATCTATTCCCCAAGATTGTTGAGCCATGCATCTGATGAGCAACTCAAACGAATCTATCAAATTGTGGGTGGGAATCCCTTAGCCCTCAAATTGGTTGTTGGTCAACTCAAGTTCTTGTCACTGCAAGTGGTTCTTGATACCCTAACCCATGTACATGATGGCGTGACTGATGAGTTTTACTCCTATGTCTATCAACAATCCTTTAAATTGCTAGAGCATAATAGCAAAGCCTTGATGCTAATGATGCCGATGGTAGACAATGCCACCGATACGCAGCTATTGGCATTGAGTCAGCTAGACAGGTCGATGTTAACCAGCGTCCTTCGTCAATTGGTTGACTTGTCGCTCATTGAGGTTACGGGTGATGTGGAAGCCTATCGCTATCGTCTGCATCGTTTAACCGAAACCTACCTGCGCAAAACGGAACCACTGTGGCAGACGTTCGCCACTGAGATGGAGCCTACTGCTGATGCATACCATCGCATTGGTGTGCCAATGGACCCCTCACTACTGCATGGGGCGGCATTGCGCAATCTGCAATACTGGCAGGATGTAATCGAAGTCAATAGCGCCGACTTAAAACAGTTAGATACGGATCGGCAGGGTATATTGAAAGCGATTCGTTTGGGCTTAGAAGCACAAGGCCCTAACGTTAAACCCGTCCATGAAACCGCCTATAATTTAATTACAGCGTTTGCTTTTTATATGGAATGGCGTGGGCATTGGGATGAGTGGCATAGAGTGATGGAAAAGTCGATTGGCGATGCAGAGCGGTTTGGTTCGTTTAAGGTGCGCTCAAGCCTTTCAGGGATTTTTGCACGTCTCTTAAACCGTCAGAACAATTACCGCAAGGCAGCAACCCACTATTACAATGCCGTTCGATTTGCAAGAAAAATTGATGACAAGTTCTATGAAGCACAAGCCTATACCAACTTGGGGTATCTGTACATTCGATCTGAACATTGGTGGCGAAGCGAAGTTCTATGTCAGCATGCGCTAAATTTATTTGACTCATTGGCACATGAAGTAGGGTATGCACATACCAAAAATCATTTAGGTATTCTCAGTATACGACTTGGCAAGTGGCGTGGTGCGCAAGAACACTTTGAACAGGCTTGTGCTTTTTGGCGAAAAAATAAAGATGAACATGGGCTAGTCGGGGGGTATATCAATATAAGCCAGCTTCTCAATGAGATGCACTCGCTAAACGTACCGTTCGGCATGAATGTCTTTGATTACCTACAGAAAGCCTTGGAAGGGGCAAAACGTAGCGGGAACGATGTTTTTATGGGGGCAACCTATTTGAATATGAGCGATGCCTATCGTTTGAATGGCTTAACGACTGATGCAAGTCGATGTTTAGAGCTGGCTGAAAAGATCTATGAAAATCTTGCAGATAGCTATCATCTGGCGGTAATCATGGATAGCTGGGGATTGCTCTATTTAGAACAGAGTAAGTGGTCAAAAGCAAAGGAACATTTTGAACAAGCATTAGGAAAATGGCAAGAGCTAGATGATTTATATCATGAAACACGAACACGTATCTATTTAATACAATACGAGTTAGCACATGGTAAGACTGAGAATGCGCGTACCCGTGTTCATCATCTGGAAAGTATGTTTAATCAATATCCTCAGACACGGCTTTATCACTGGCATCACACTCGTTTAGCGCAGTTGCGGCAAAACATTATTTAAAGGTTGGCGTAGGGGTCTGCGATAAATTTAAAATGCTAAAAGGAACAGTACCGCAGGTTGGCTACCTGTGTCACAGATAACCAATCTGTGATACTGGTTTATACTGTCCTAATCAATAAAAGGACAATAAAAGGACAGTATCGCAGGTTGGCTACCTGCGCCACGGACAATCAGTCTGTGATATCGGTTTATATTTTCCTAATCAATAAAAAAGATGAGAAGATAACAGGCGTACATCTGTTATCTTCTCATCTTTATCGTTTTTTATATATTAAATTGCAAATGCATATTTGGGAATTGGGCGGTTTGATGGCTCAACCTCCATGATCAGTTGTCGATGATCCCTGAGCTGATGAACCTTCATTGCCTTTATGCATGGGTAATATTCGCTTTATGGTTAGCAGCAGTTACCGCCAACTTCCGTGCCAGCCTGTACCGTAGGTGCGTCCATAATACCGAGCATATCAGCCGCAACACCAGCACCACCAACCAATGCAATTGCCAAAGCAAGACCGACTACAACCTGAACAGCTTTTCGTTTCAACATAATAATTAGACCTCTTGTTATGTGTGTGTATAGTTTATACTAAAAAATCTGGATTGTGGCCTATTGAGTTTAAGAATCCCATCACCCTTAGAAAATAAAGAAGGTGAATACACGTGTTGTTCTCAATAAGCGTATCTATCGTTCAGTACATCAACCAGTGTTAGACTTAGTGTTAGATTTATGAGTAGACAAAACAAGCTGGTTCAATTTTTGGCTTATTTTATCATTTGATGAAGTGAGGTGTCTTTTTCTCACCTACTTTATATTCTAACTACTTTAGTTATGTACGTTATGAACATGTTGTCTTGAGTACAGCATATCAGGAGAGGGCGTATTAGGTCTAGTCCATTTGTGGTTTTTTTTTCGGTTCAATACGGTTCAATCCGTACTAATTTTTGGACCTTTTTAATGAATTGATATTTTTTGATTTGAATTAATACAGTTAAATTGATACACAACACTGAACAAAACCGCATGAACCATCAACTTGACTATCAACCAGATTTTGCCGATCTGCTTGATGACTATATTGTTCGAGCAAATCTATCCGTTGACCGTCTTAGCAAGCGCGCCGATGTCCCCAAGCCGACCATCATGAACTGGCGCAAAGGCATTGTGCAACGACCGCGTGACTGGCGTGGCGTGATCCGTGTGGCAAGCGCGCTACAACTAAGCGAAGCAGATGCCGATGCGCTTCTAAAGGCGGCACACCATCTACCCATTCAGGGGCTGCTGGCTTCTAATTTGGTTGAGGAAGATCGCAGACTCTTGGATTATTGGATTACATTGCGAGCAAAGGAGCAGAAACGAACTGAGCAAGCCTCTCTTGTTGCAGAAGGTCACGTTGTCCATGAGAACAAGCTGTTGCAGCCTAAGATAAACGAACTATCGGTCAAAGGGTATGGTCAGTCCCAGCAGACCTCCTTGGCAGGTGCTTCGTCTCGCCTAGCACGTCAACCAGCCCAGCCATTGAATCGCCAACACAGACACAAGCGTGATATGCCAGATCGTGTAGCAATATCCTCTGTGAAAGAAAAGATGCCAGCAGAAAATCACCCAGTAGAAAGTCACCTAGTAGAAAGTCGCCTAGCCACCGATGATGCAGATGGACCCAAAAGCCCCGATGTGCCACAGATCAGGCAGATGCCATCCCTACCACAGTTTCATGTAAATCGTCATACATTAGAAGCAGAGGCAATGCGTCAACTACGACAGAGTACGACACATACCTTGGTACTATGGGGCAGTGGTGGTTGCGGTAAAACAACCTTTGCGACGTGGCTGGCACATGATCTCGCTCATCTATTTCCGGATGGTATCATCTGGTGGTCACGTGAGGTACAAGGAACACAGGTGATGACAGGCGATGCTCATGGGCGGGGTGTCATGGCACATGATGATCCTGTGTCACAAATTCAACAGTGGATTGCCTATAGCTTGAACTTGCCCCTCAAGGATGGTCCGTCTGCACAGCGTGCCGCCGAGCTACGTGCGTGGTTACGCCAAAAACGATGTTTATTAATTTTGGATGATTTGTGGACAACAGCCGATTTGCAGCATTTGCAGGTGGGCAGCGAACAAACGTGGGTTGTGGTGACAACACGTGATGATAAAGTAGGCTATGCATTAGAGGCGCCAGTGCTTCGTGTTGCGACCATGAATGAAGATGAGAGTACACACTTACTTGCGTGTTGGACAGGAAATACATATAGCAACACAGCCAGCAACACAGCCAACAATACAGCGGACTACAAAGATCTCGCTCGCAAGGTTGGTGGACTACCTTTGGCCCTCCGTCTCTGTGGTGCACAGTTGAGCATGGGCATCCCGATTGATATGCTCTTGGAAATTTTTCACGAGTCTGAACAGAATCCTGACATAGAGGCACTTGATCTTGATGACCCACAATCAACCACAGAAAGTCTGGTGCTATCCTTTAACATGTCGTTCACACAGCTATCAGAAAAGGCGCAAGTCTATTTCGCATGGCTAGGCTATTTTGCGCGTAAGACATACTTTGCGGATGAGTTGACTGTGATTTGGGGAACATCACGCTTGGAAACACATCGCCTGCTCAACCAGTTTCGACGCTTTGCACTCCTGGAACAGGACGGTGAAAAATATACACTTCATGCATTACTCCATAGCTATG
The DNA here is from genome assembly GCA_039029935.1 of Chloroflexota bacterium. Lineage (GTDB taxonomy): Bacteria > Chloroflexota > Anaerolineae > Caldilineales > Caldilineaceae. The sequence continues at coordinate 12,150 of JBCCFC010000086.1, read as the reverse complement.
CGCATCAAAAATTGATACAGCTTGATCTAGTCGGTCAATCAAAAGAAGCTTTCCCATTAACCAAACATGTTGAATATCGACACGCGGTTTGGCACATCTATCATATTCTGTGGCATCCAGAGTTGCTTGAGGGTGCAGAAACGCCATCCAATCAACAGTCTACAGAAACGAACCAGACGCGGTTGACGTTTCATCAGACATGGCCGGATGTATTGCTAGCGGTTCAGTGGGCCATCCAGCATGATAGCCAGTTGGCAACCTATGCACTCATCGTCGCCTATACCGAACGACAAGCCCTCTACTATGCACTGGGTCAGCCTCTTGCGCAGGTAGCCGAAGATTATGTAACGCAATCCAACAACCCGTTCGAACAGGCACTCATCTATGATGTATTGGGCGATATCTATCTATTAGACAGGAATCTATTAAATGGGTACCAAGAATCCCAAAAGTGGACACATAGCCTTGCCTGCTTTACCAAGATGCTCAACTGTGTTCAGTCGTCAACGTCCGATACCAATTCAGCACAATTTCTCGCTGTGTACACACAACTACGTATTGCAGGCATCCACCTGCTACGTGATGAAAAAGGTAAAGCTGTGGAGACGGCCATGATGGCGCAGACATTGATCCAAACATGTCTACCCATTATGGAAAGTGATATGCCGCAAGCACGACGTATCTTCTATTGGCTTGATCTGGTCTACCGCGCCTTGATTCGCTGGGAGGGGTTGCGCGAAGATGATGTTTCACAGTTAGCAGAACTGGCAAGTGGAACAGAACAGCCGATGTTGGCAGCGCGTGGTTTAAGCCTCTATCGGACATGGGTGGTGCAGCAAAAAAATCGGCAGGATAGCAGTGAGGATGCTGACGAGAATACAGTTGAGGATGCAGATGGACAGATGGCATTGGCCGCTCGATTGTCGATTGAAGCCTATCGGCTATTGCGTCATAGCAACCGTTTAGACCTAGCAGACGATGAAGTCAGCTTCACCAACTATCGTCTGAAAAACCGTTATAGCCGACATGCGGCCATTCGCTTTGCCCGTCGCCGTTCAAAGACAACACCTTCGCCAAGTGTACTCCAACAACAGCACAGTAATACACAGCATAGTAATACACAGCACAGTAATACACAGCATAGTCAAACACAGGTAGCACATGCAATGCATACAAGCAATGCCATTCGTTGGTGGTTGGGTGCAACCGAAGCGCAACGAGTTTTATGGTTGAGCTGGATGCTGCCGCGTTATTTGGGGGCAGACAACCGTCCCCATCATCCCCGCACCAAACAGAAGCTTTCTACGCTCCAACCCAGTAGCCAAGCATTTCAATGGGTTGATGCGATCTTGACAATGGGTGTCCAGAGACGTTCGGCACGGCTCATCGTCTTTGGCCCTAGTCGTCCTGCTGACCACTTTCTTACAGGGCCTGAATGGCAAGCGATGGGGGGACAGCGGGTCTTTTCGGTGATTTCATCGGATGCGCAGGCCGTGATACAAGCCTATATGGCAGAATTGAAGGCAATGTTGGGCGTCTAATGAAACACACCTGACAGTTCCGATTTGGCAAACCGCTTTAGTTTCCCGCAGTCGTTTGACCTGCTTCATCTTCTAACAATCCGCCTTCCACATGCAAGGCGTAACTGCCCGGAATCAATGAATTGTTATAGACAATGATGGTATATTTACCCAAACCAGAGGCGTTGAAGGAGGCTTGCAGAAAATCTCGATCTGCGCCCAGATCAATAAATGCACCAGCGGCAATATCCAAATCAAAGGGATTGCCGCCAGCAATCACTCGCCGTATGCCATCTTCGGTTAAGACTAAGAAATTGAGTTTCTCCCGCAGAGCCTGCTGATCGCGCGGGTCATAGTCCATCGTCAACACAACACGGCCATTGGGTATCTCTGGATATAGCCCCAGGAAATGTTGTTGGTAGAGAGTTGTCAGTTCGCCACGCAGTTGGGTGCCGCGTACCACAGTTGTTTCAATCCTCGCTGTTTCGACTTCACCACCACCGGGTGTGTTCGCTTCATTTGCGACTGCTGCAGCCACAGGGGCTTGCTGATTACCCACCAACGGTATTGCGCCCTGAGTAGGACTGTTTGCGCTGGGGTTGATATCGCTTGAGGTTGCATAGGAAAGCCCCTTTTTGGACTCATTGGTCTGGGCATCAATGTCTGTCAGTGTGCCACCGCTCGCGGAAATTGTATACGTCGCCGGAATGTTGGTATCGTTATAGATAATCAGCGTGTATGGATCTTCGCCCGATGCGGTAAATTGGGCCTCTAGTTCCCCCCCGGGATTGGCACTAAACTGTGGACGGAATCCTGTGGCAATGCCGTGTACCCTCAGTTCATCCCCATTGATGATACGGCGCAGACCATCATCATCCAACACCCAAAAATTGAGATGTTGGTCCAATTGTGGTTGGTCAATCGGATCATAGTTTAAGAACAGATAAATTTCGCCATCGCGCTGGGCTGGCGTTAGGGTGATGTAATGGCGTTCAAATCGTTCGTCCAGCAGACCCGTTAATTGCTCTGCATCAATATATTTGGGAATTTCAACAGGTCTGGTCGGGATTGATGTCGAGGTTGGTGTAAGCGTTGATGCTAGTACGCGCTGTACGGGTGTCGGTGTGCTACGAAAAATGGGTTGAACAGGTGAAATCGGGTCAAACGCAAACCGATCAACGGTTGGTGATGGTGGAATGGGGGGCGGTACATTGGTCGGTGTTGTGATTGATGTCACGCGGTTAGCCACAACGGGTACACGAGTTGGTATTTGCGTTGGCGTTGCTGTTGGTATTCGTGTTGGTGTCGCTGTTGGTATTCGTGTTGGTGTACGGCTACGACGTGGCGTCGGTGTTGGCAACAGATTCACAACAGCGGTTGGCTCTTCGTCAGCAGAAGACACTGTTTCATCGGTGCGCTCATCGGCAACAGGGTTTACGATGGGTGCAGATTCAGATGGCTGGCCGACCAAGATAGCCCCACGGGCAATGAGTGTATAATCGGCACTGTCGCCGGAATTGTTATAGACCAACACAAAATAGGTGTCTTCGACTGAATCACGAAAGGCGGCTTTCAAACGATTGCTATCGGGTGCAAATTCGTCCACAGCACCGCTGGCAATACTGATATCAGACAACTCGGCTCCTGCCAGATAACGTCGAAGCCCCTCTTTGGTTAAGATCAGGAAGTTGATATGTCCTGGTTTTGCCTCTGGGTTTTCGGCCTCATATGAAAGTGTCAGCACAATTGTACCCGATTGCTGCAAAGGCTCTAGGCCAAAGAAATGCATATTGTCCTGTGGTGACAGTGTATCCTTTAGGGCCAATGCACGTACTCCCTCAGATTGGGATATTTCAGATTGGGGCGTTGATTGACTGGAGTCCTCCACAATAACATCTTCCGCCGCATCATCTTGCCCCGCTGGGGCTGCATACGTTACTCCCGCTAGCGTTGTTGATATAAGGAAGAAGATAATTGAACAAAATAAACTGCATGAAAAGATGAAGCGAAAAAATTTCCGTTCAAACAAACATAAGCTATTTGTCAATATTGTGTTCATAAAATCAATATAACTCAATAATTTAAGCGGTAATCCTGTTACCCGTTCTCTACCCAATACACACAACCGACCCTTTGAGAGGTGTCCACATATAGGTTGGTGTACACGCTATTTCCTGTCACTGCCTAAAGGTTTCGCCTTGAGATGTTGGATAGTAGGCAATATGCTCTAGCTTATTGATACAATTGTATAGATATCATCGAATCCACCAATGGATTTTGGGCCGCGCAATCACAATTTTCCTATCAAAAAGACATCATAACCATATTAACATAGATAGACTAAAAAAAAAATACCTGCCACCATTAAGTGACAGGTATTTGTGCGATGCCGTGTTGGTAGTCGGTAGGTCGGTATTCAGTACTCGGTGTTACTGGTCTACCGATTACTGACCCACCGGCCTACCGACCTACTGACCCACCGTCACTACTCGACCACAGGCTCACTGCCTTCCACAGAAGCTTGTTGCGATGACGCGACAGATGGTGTTGTGCCGTTGCTGGACGCACCATTGACCGATTCTGTGACACTTGGAACAGCACCGTCACGAGGGTCTGTCGGCCATACCTCATACATCCACCGAACTGTTTTGCGCCACATGCTACGTGCGGCGGCAGCCTGATAGCCAGCTTCACGTCGGTAGCTCTTCCACCACCCCGCTGATTGTGTCTTTTCCACAGGCACACTCCATTTGACGGAGCAAGCAGCCCAAGTTAACCCTGCACCAAAGCCGACAAAAACGACATTATCACCCTGCTTGATACGACCTTCATCAATGGCCTCACACAGTGCAATGGGGATACTTGCTGTGCTGGTATTGCCGTACTTCTGTACATTGACAAAAATCTTCTCTTGCGGTATTTTGAGTTGTTTCTGTACACTATTCTGAATAATACGCATATTTGCTTGATGTGGCACAACCACGTCTATATCGTCAACGGTTAACCCTGCCCGTTGGAGCACCTTACGCGTGGCGGACGCCATGACTTTGGTGGCGAAACGGAAAACAGCCTTGCCGTCCATTGTCATATAGTGGCTACCATTGCTGACCGTTTCTAATGAGGCTGGCATAGCACTTGCGCCTGCTGGCAACATCAATGCACCTGCACCAGAGCCATCGCTCCCCAATTCAATCGCATTAATGCCACCAGGGACATCACTGGCTGCCACCAACATCGCCCCCGCGCCATCACCAAAGAGGATAGAAATATTGCGGTCAGTCCAGTCTACCAAGCGGCTTAAGGTCTCTGTCCCGATTACCAATACGTACTCGGCGTCACCAACCAAAATTTGGCTACGTGCAAGGCTTAGACCATAAACAAAGCCAGAACATGCCGCACTCAAATCAAAGGCACCCGCATTTTTTGCCCCCAACATGTCCTGAATAATCGACCCTGTTGACGGGAAAAGATGCTCTGGTGAACTGGTCGCACAGATAATCAGATCAATTTGATTGGGATGAACATCAGCCACCTCAAGTGCTTTGCGCGCCGCTTGGGTCCCCAACGTTGCACTTGTTTCTTGTGGCGAGACGACCACACGACGTTGTTCGATACCCGTGCGTGAACGAATCCAATCATCCGACGTATCCATGATTTTTTCTAAATCTTTGTTGGTAATCACCTTCTCTGGTACATGGTGTCCCCAACCAATGATTTGTGCATAGCGTCGCCCCTGTCCGGCCTCGAAGGGCTGATCCGCCCCATTCAAGGCGGGCTCTGGCTGAGTTTCTCCACCAACATGATTGTTTGGATGCTCACCAGCACCGTTGGTAGAGAATGTGTTTGGGCTATCCTGTGACATGCCAATTTCTCCTCTATTTAAGCATACTCTCGCAACATAATGCTTGCATTATGCCCACCAAAACCAAAGCTATTGCTCAATGTCACCTTGACATCTGCCGATTGAGCAACCAATGGCGTATAGTTCAAATCACATTCAGGGTCTTGGTTTTCCAAGTTAATAGTCGGTGGAATTTTGTTTTCGCTGATTACTTTGGCACAGACCATTGTCTCCAGTGCGCCTGCTCCCCCCAAAAGATGTCCGGTCATGCTCTTCGTGCTGCTGATCTGCACATTATACGCATGTTCCCCCAGCACTTTTTTGATCGCGCCTGTTTCAATGACATCGTTGAGCCGTGTTGCTGTGCCATGCGCATTGATATAGTCGATATCCTCAATATTGACGCCATAGCCCTTGGCCTTGCGTAACGCCATACGCATCGCATCTGCTGCACCACGACCATGCTCATGCGGTGCGGCCATATGAAAGGCATCAGCACTGCTACCATAGCCAATGACCTCGGCGTAGATACGGGCATTACGCGCTAATGCATGTTCAAGACGCTCCATGATCAGAACGACGCTACCTTCACCCATGACAAACCCATCGCGGCTGCTATCAAAGGGGCGGCAGGACGTAGCCGGATCGTCGTTCCTTTGACTCATTGCGCCCATCACATCAAATCCAGCGACCATGATGGGGACGAGTGCGGCCTCTGCCCCGCCTGCAATCATGACCTCAGCATCACCACGCCGGATCATCTCAAACGCCTCTCCACAGGCCGATGTTCCACTGGCACATGCACTGACTACCGCATGATTGGGGCCATGAACATTGTGGATGATGGCAAGCTTGCCCCCTGCGCTATCAACCAGCATGTTGGGGATGGCGAACGGGCTAAGTTTACGCATACCCCGTTTTGCCATCGTGGCCTCACCTTCACCCGTGGCGTTGATACCACCCACGCCACTGCCGATGATGATACCGACGCTGGTCGGGTCTTCATTTTCTAGGTTCAGCCCGGAATCAGAGAGTGCCTCTTCGGTGGCAGCAATGGCAAATTGAATATAAGGGTCTGTTCGTCGCACTTCCTTGCGATCCATATAGTTTTTTGGGTCAAAACCACGCACCTCACCCGCAAAGGTGGTGCGCAATTGGCTTGTGTCAAAGTGGGTAATGTGATCAATGCCAGATCGACCAGCGATTAACCCTGACCACGTATCGCTGACATTGAGTCCCAGCGGCGTGATCGCCCCCATCCCCGTGATGACAACACGTGGGGGTGTTTGCCCATTTGTAGCGTTATTTGTATAGCCGTTATATGTTGAAGTCTGTTCGATTGCAACCATAGATATGTCCTTATATGCTTCTTCTGTACATAGTCATGGCGATTCTCACAATGCCATGTTCACAGTTCACTGTACAGAATGCTCCTCTATAGATAGGATAACACATCCCAAATATCTAAGTTGCGTCAGTGTGTGGATTCGAGGTGATGTAGAGAGGAGTGGTTTGTATTTAGTAGGTTAGTAATTGGCAAGTCGGTATTCAGTATTTGACTACAGATTACCGACTTCCCGTCCCACTGATTATCAAGCTACCTCTTCCGTAGCAAAAAGTACGCTCCCGCAAGAATCATGCCAACAGGCCAAATGTAGCCGAGCGTATTTTCGAGTGATGCGCCAATGATTAGCCCCATTGCAAACAGGATGATGCCTGGAATAAAGGTCCAGCGTAGCGATGATGAGCGCCCTGATTGGAGAAAGCCTAGCAACAAAAAAGTGCTACCCAATCCCAGCATAAACAGTGCGCCGGGGTTAATGTCGATGCGGGCGATGTCAAAGTTGCGGGCGACGCTGCTGTTAAATTCATCCACGCCTGCTACGGCAGAGATCGTAAACATGACGCCAGCGGGAATCAATGCCCACCATTTATCCGAATTAGTAATATAGACAAAGGCAAAGCCTAAGCCGAGAAAGCCCATAAAGATGCTGCCTGTAAAGGGTTCGAGGAATCCCAATAGGCCATATTCATCGACTAAGATAATCAGTGATAGGCCCAAGAGGACACAGCCGGGGAGTGCGGCCCACCACCGAGAACGCATGTTGGTCACGAAGACAAAGAGGAAGACTGTGCCACCACCAAAGAAGGCCAGTGGCAGCAAAACATTGAATATCCCTGTGGCAAATCCAAATTGTTGCGCCAGAAAAAATAATCCAGCCACAATCAAAATGATCCCCAAGATTGCACGATCTGATATAAAATTAAACACAGATAGCTCCTTTGCTGAGATAGATTTGATATATCAAAGAAAAAAACATTTACTAGATAGGTTATCTTATGATTATGAACGACTGTTTGATTTGACTTCACCCCTTAATACACTTCATCTGTCACCCATAGTTGTGCTAGAATAAGATAAATAGAATTCCATGAGTTGGATTGTGTATCGTAGGTCATCGCTATTAACGTGACACTTTGACTTGAACCAAACATGTCACGCTAATAGCGATGACCTACGATTGTCAACCTCATGAACAAAAAGCGCAACAGTTTGATATAGGGTGTTTGTTGATGCAAACGCAATTATACTTTATTTATGGGGTTACCTATATCAATCTAGGGTTGGTAGCATTCAAAAATAATTTCACTTAAATCATATTCTATGCTGTACGAGCTTCATATTCGTAATTTTGCAATTATCGACGATCTGCATCTTCAATTTGGTCCGGGACTAAATATTTTGACGGGCGAAACGGGTGCAGGGAAATCCATTATTTTGGATGCAATTGGGATGTTGCTTGGGGATCGTGCCTCTGCCGATTGGGTGCGTGCGGGGACGCAACGAGCAGAGATTGAGGCTACATTTCATGTGCCTGCGCTTAAACACGCCCAAATGGATGCAGAAATTCGCCCTGAAATCTCCACAGGGATGTCCTCTACTATGATGTCCTCTACTATGATGATTACGCAAGAAGTGGTGGATCGGTTGCAAGCAGAAGACTTGGATGACCCCGATAATCCTGAATGGGTGATGTTAAGTCGCGAAGTTCGGGTATCTGGGCGCAACACATGCCGTGTCAATGGGCGATCCACACGGCTACAAATCTTGAGCGAGGTGGCGTCGCTGCTTGTCGATATTCATGGACAAGGCGAACACCTTAATCTGCTCAACGCCAAGACGCATATCCACCTCATTGATCGTTATGCGGGCATCTATCACGAACGCGACAAGGTCGCAAGCAAAGTGCGTGAATTGCGTCAAGTACAGTCAGAGTTAAAACGTCTACAGCAAAATGAACGCTCCATTGCCCAGCGACTTGATTTGCTCAACTATCAGGTTGATGAAATTTTTGAGGCCAATCTCCATCCCGATGAAGAGCAGGCGTTGGAACAGGAACGCCGTCGATTGAGCAATGCGGAATCGCTGACCGCATTGGCGCAAGCATCACAGGCCATCCTCAGCGAGGGTGATGGTGAAATGCCCGGGGCCATTGACATGGTAAGCGATGCCGAGGGGCGGTTGGAGCGCTTGGCGCGCATTGACCCGGATATGCAGGATGTGGCCGATGAAGCGCAAGCATTGGTCGAGCAGCTTGGCGATTTGGCACGGACATTACAAGATTATGTCGATACCTTGGAATATAACCCTGAACGCTTGGTGGAGGTTGAGGACCGCATTGATCTGATTCACAGTTTGCAACGAAAATATGGCGACACAATTGCCGAAATTATCGCTTTTGGGGAAGAGGCACAGAAAGAGCTAGAGGCACTGGATAATTGGGAGGCGCGCACAGCAGACTTGGAAGAACGCGAAGAACAGCTTCTGCATGAAATCGGGGAGATTGCGGCTGTCTTTAGTGAAAAGCGAACGCAAGCTGGTGAGCAACTGGCGCGTCAGGTGGAGCATGAACTGGCTGATTTGCGCATGAACAAAGCGCGTTTTGGTGTAGCAGTCAACCAGACCGAACATCCACATGGGGCCTATGCGCCTGATGGTCGCCGTGTGACCTTTGATCAGACAGGCTATGATCAGGTCGAGTTCATGATCAGCGCCAATCCAGGTGAACCACTGATGCCGATGGCACGCGTGGCCTCTGGTGGTGAAACCGCACGATTGATGTTGGCCCTCAAGAGTGTACTGGCCCATGCTGATTCCACACCAACGCTCATCTTTGATGAAATTGACCAAGGCATTGGTGGGCGTGTCGGCTCGATTGTGGGGCAGAAGTTGTGGCAGTTGACGACTGTACGCTCGCTGGAAGCGCAGACAAATATGATGGCGACGGCCAAGAATGGTAAACCAAAAAAGAAGAAGTCCAAAAAGAATGAACAGGCCGCGCTCTTTACGCTCGACACAGAACAAGACAAAATTTCCCACCAAGTGCTGTGCATCACCCACTTGCCCCAACTGGCAGCCTTTGGCGACCAGCATTTCACTGTCACAAAGCAGGTGGTGATGGACGACGATGAAGAGCGTACCCGCACCCATGTCAAACAGCTAACAACAGAGGAGCGGGTGCAAGAGTTGATGCAGATGTTGGGGGCGATGACCGATGCAGGACGCAAGTCTGTGGAGGAGATGATGGATGATGTGGCAAAGGTGAAGCAGGGCTGACGGTGGTCGGTGGGTCGGTATTCGGTAGGTCGGTATTTGGTGGTTCAGTACTGAATACCGACCTACTGATTACCGCCTAACCGAAACGGCTCCCGATCCAATTCATCCGGCCATGTGCCATCCACCATCACCCCTGCTGCCAATCGACCTATTGTATCCGATCCCTTGGCTCCAGCACCATTGCCCCCTGTCACCACGAGAAAGCGTTGGGTGTCATCCACCCAGTCAATTGTTGGCACACGGCTCGGTGTATAGCAGACAATACACCGTCGAGACACTGTCTCATCAAATTTTACATCGGGCAACATAGAACGCAATGCATCGGCCAACGCAGGTTTACATGCATCGCTGTCACCATGATGAAACCACTCATTAATCTCAGCCAATGTTTCCGGCCACATATCTGCCCGCGTATTTGCGCCCATCTTGATATAAAAATCGCCATCAGGGTACTGCAATGGTGGAGCCATGTAAATATCTGCAATATCTGGATCATCAACTGTGTAGGTGACAATGGGCATTGCTGTCAGTCGTTGCGCCACTTCCGCTGAGACTTTGCCTAATACAATCGTCTCCGTCTTGATTTTGAGCGGAATTGGGCGTGGCAATAGAGCATTAAAGTTGGTAAACGCACCACTTGCCACCAATACTTGCTTCGCAACCACTGGCTCATTCATCCCCTGCAAGCGCATCTGCACACCATCAGCACCGTCATCCACACCAACAACAACATCTCGGACCAACCTAGTGCCAGCCTGCTCCGCCACTGTTAGCTGCGCCGCCACCAATTGGCGCGGGTTGACGTATCCAGCAGGTGCAGGTTCATGCAACACCACAAAATCATCTGGAAAATCGAGAAACGGGAAGTTTATTTTCCAAATTTCACCACCAGCATCATAGCGGAAATATGGAATGTTCTCGCGCATCGCCGTCTCAAAGCGATAGGCCAAGCTATCCAACGCAGACTTTGGGACAGCCGATACACGCCCCACTGCCCCATGAAAACGAATGCCCGACCGTCGCTCAATGTTGGCATACTGCGCAATGGCCTCACGCCCCAGATAAGTCCACACAGCATCATTGCTCAACTGATAGGTCAGCCGCCCCTGATCATAGTGGCTGGCAAAGACACCCGTATGTGTCCTCGTATTGGGTGGCTCCGCTTGACCGACGGCGATGACGGTTTTGCCCGTGTACTGGACAGAATCAGCAATGTATTTGGTGGCGGCACTACCCATGAGTCCACAGCCGATGATGGCGTAGTCGTAGATTTGTGATAGTGATTGGCTCAAGGTTTCTCTCCCTTTTGAATGATAGAATGGATTAAGCACGATCCCCGAAAAATATCCGACGTAGAAATGTTTGCTCTGGCACGTTCCTCTGCTCAAAATCCACAAACAATTGTGAATCATCATACGGCACTTCCCGATGTACTACCTCGACTTCAGAACCAGAGTGCTGAACCACCGTGTAACGTGCGATGGCAACCGTGTGACACCCCAATGAACCGGGGTTGATATAGCGGCAACCAGCGTCACCGACCATATCTGAAAACGGATGATGATGCCCATAGAATACAAGGTGGCTGTGTGCATCCATAAAAAGAGTATCGAGGTCTGCCCGCGTTGGGTTGCGAATAATCGGCTTGAGATTAGGGATAACGTCGATAGCATAGTGCATAAACGTTAGCGTCGTTTCACCCATTGTGATCGCCCACTCAAACGGCCACTGGTTGACCTCCTCTGCCAATGATGGATCAAGCTGTGCATGGGTCCAGCGTTGGTGGGCCAACTCACCATCACTCATCCATGACGGCTGTAGGGCTGGCAATCCTCTGGCAAACCAGACATCGTGGTTGCCCATGAGACACTGACTATTGGGTGTGTTGAGCAACATGTCTAGGCACTCAGCCGGATGTGGGCCAATGGCAATAGCATCACCTGTATGCACAAGCAGATCGTACCCTTCTTTGTGGATGGCGTTGAGTGCTGCTTGTAGGGCGGGGTAGTTGGCGTGGGTGTCGGTAATGATAATAATTTTCATAGTTCAATAAATTTCGGTATCAAAAGATTGGTCCAAAGGGTTGTAGGGTTGACCAAAATTTTTTAAAAAAATTGTGATACTTAAAACCAGTGGAACAAAAAAGCCCAACACAATAAGCACCCCCCCCC
>JBCCFC010000085.1:0-18830 GCA_039029935.1 Chloroflexota bacterium | reverse complement strand
GCATTAGAGAATGCCTAACTCCACAAATATGTGGGTAATTTATTTTGTGGAACGGCCTTACTCAATCATCACCAGCGATGCATTGGACTCGATCCACTCACCATTCAATGTCTGTTGCCCCTCCATTCTAAACTGATGAATCCCTTGCGCCAACACCCACCAAGTCTCTAACCGTGCCACATCATTGCCGACCAGCAAGACCTCATCATCTTTGAGCAATCGCAACTCTGCCCATGCTTGTCCATCTGCCGTATAACCAGCGACCTCCAGGCGTTGACTATCTAGCGGCATCCCCGCGTAGATTTGGTAACTCACGTTGGCGGTGGGTGCAGTGAGAACCAGCGGCTGTTGCGTGGCATAGGCAACCTCTGTGTGTGTTGACGTATTGTTCTCTTCAACGATAATAGGGATATTTGTCGGTGGCGGTATCGGAATGCCTTGGCTTTGCATCCATTCGTGATACTCGGCGGGGAGATGCCAATAGACACGAGTTTGGCGGCGCAGGGCTGGCGTGTCATCGGTGGCAGCGAGTCCTGTTGCACGGTCGATGACCATTGGCTGGAATTGGTCATCATACTCGGTAGGATCTGTCCCGTCGATAAACTTTTCTTGGCGCAAACGTGGGCAATGGTCTGTCGCCAACAGGCCACTGGGAATACAGACTGTTTCGGTGGTAATTGTGTCAGGCACTACAAAGTCTGAAGGCTGATGTTCTGTGTGTGCGGCCATCATTAAGTCATGCCAGATGGGACCCGCCCCATCAATACCACTGACATCCACCATCGGCGTATTATCTGCATTGCCTACCCAGACACCGACAATAAACTCGGTGGAATAGCCGACTGTCCAGTTGTCACGCCAATCTGTAGTTGTACCTGTCTTAGCCGCTGCCGGAAAGGGCAACGCCAATACGGAGCCTTCGCCAAAAGTTGGAATCCGTGCAATGGGGTCAGCGAGAATATCTGTGATGAGATAGGCGGTTTCGAGGGCAATAATCCGTTGCGCAGGCATAGTATCTGCACTGGTTGTATCAAGATCATTGATTGTTAAAATCGCTCGTGTATCGAGCTTGTGCCCATCATCCAGAACCCCAAAGGACTGCGTCAATTCCAGCAACCGCACCTCACCACCACCCAAGGTGAGTGCCAGACCATATTCGCCACTAAAGGTGCTGATGCCAGACTGTGCGGCCAGCCGTTGCAGTGTGTTGACCCCAATACGTTCCGACACCTTCACAGCGGGAATGTTGTAGCTGTTGGCAAGTGCATCACGAACGCTGACAGGACCATGAAAGAGTCGGTCATAGTTGAGTGGTGCATAGGGAATGAGTTGTGGGCCATTGTCATCGTTGGCATTTTGTGTGTGGACTGGCTCGTTGGGGGAATCTTGGTCGAGTAGCGTGCCGTTGCGCACATAAAAGATGGTTGGCAAGTCAGGGATGGTAGAGGCAGGCGTGAGCGGCTCTAGCCCTAGTTGTTTATTCCATGCAGGGTCGAGCGCGGCAGCATAGGTCAATGGCTTGATCGCACTGCCCGGCTGACGGAGACTCAATGCGGCATTGACATTGCCCTGGATACTGGTGTCAAAATAATCAGGGCTACCCACCATTGCCAGAATGTCTCCTGTATCGCTATCAAGAATCACCGCTGCCGCATTATTGACTTGACTTTTCTCACGCAAGCGACGCTCATGCTCCCCCTCCGCCCCCGAACAACTCCCCGGGATTCGGCAGTTGAGGACATCTAAGCGGTGACGAATGGCTGCTTCGGCCTGCTTTTGCAACGTTAAATCCAATGATGTGCGAACAATGAGTCCGCCCTCACGGAGACGGTCGATGCCAATACGTTCTTGAAGCAAATCCTGAACATACATCACAAAATGGGGAGCCTTAATATCAAAAAGCTTTGACTTGTAGCGCAGAACTTCATCCGCAATCAACACAACATCTGCCGCATCCAGAAAACCCGCATGTTGCATCAACCGCAACACGGTCAACTGCCGCTTCTTGGCAATCTCTGGATATTGCAAGGGATCATACCCGCTAGGGTATTGGACCAACCCGGCCAAAAGTGTACACTCACCTTTGCTCAATTCATCCGCAGACTTGGCAAAAAAGATTTGTGCCGCCGCCTCCAGTCCAAAAGCAAAGTGCCCATAATAGGTTTGGTTGAGATACATCGCAAATAGCTCGTCTTTGGTGTAGTGTAGCTCAAGTTGTAGAGCCATCCATGCCTCGCGTAGCTTGCGTCGCAGGCTTTGTGTGTAGCGTTCGTGTGGGTCCAAAAATAAATTGCGTGCTAGCTGTTGGGTAAGTGTGCTGCCACCGCTGACAATTTGCCCTTGGGCACGAAAATTTTGCCACATGGCACGCATGATGGCGATGGGGTCCACACCGGGATGGTGATAAAAACGTTTGTCCTCGGTTGCCAGCGTTGCCTCAATACATGCTTGCGGGACATTCTCCAGTGATAGATTGAGTTGCTTACCATTATCTGGGTCCAGCACCTCGTACAACAAATTGTCATGCCGATCTACAATCTGTGTCGTGGGACGCACCATGCGTTCCGCAACCACCTCGTCAACTGCACTACCCATCGGCAACCCCGCCAGCAGGTCATCTCGCAGCCAGTGAACCCCTAGAGCACCAACATAGACCAAGATGCCAAGCAAGACAAGACAGGAAAAGCACATACCGGTGATGCCTAATATCCGTTGTTTATTCATGATACCTCACCAAAACTTCTATTGTTCAACCCTTGAACCTTTCAACCCTTCAACCCTCCTATTCTACTTTGCTCAAAACCGTTTTGGCTGTACAATTACTGACACTGTTTGTAGAACTGTGATAGGTTTGTGAAAGAGAGAGGTAAAAAGTCAAGAATATGTAAACAATTGAATCAGGGATGAGGTTATGAGGAGATGGGGAGACAGGGAGATGGGGAGACGAGGAGACAGGGAGACGAGAAGACGAGTAATGACTGATTACTCTTCACTCTTCACTCTTCACTCTTCACTCTTCACTCTTCACTCTTCACTCTTCAACCCTTTCTCAAAGGAGGTACTCTTCTATGCGCCTCGGTCCATTTTTCCGAGTCTTGGGTGCGCTTGTGTATGGATTTATCGGGTGGGAGCTAGGTGTTGCGCTTGCGCGAACCGATGTTGTGACAACAGAATCGTGGCAGATTATCTGGCCCAGTATGTTGGTTGGCGCAGCCATTGGTTTCTTTCTCGCCCCGTTAATTATTATTGCACCAGCACAGGCGGCACGGAGTAGTTTACGCCAAGTTCCAATCACCGATTTGGTGACAGGAACCATTGGTCTTTGTGCAGGTCTTTTTATTTCAGCACTTCTTGCATTTCCATTATCAACATTGCCGACACCATTTGGGTCTATTTTGCCATTTGTTGTTGTTATTATTTTAGGTTATTTGGGTGCGGCAGTTTTGATAGTGCGACAGGATGATTTGCTGTTTATGTTCCGGCTTAAGCGACCCACAACGCTTGCCGATGTGGAGCCTGATCATCGTCCTGTGTTATTATTGGACACCAGTGTTATCATTGACGGACGGATTGCAGATATTGCAAAAACGGGCTTTTTGCTTGGCAAGCTGACTGTGCCGCGATTTGTCTTGAACGAGTTACAATACATTGCCGATTCGTCAGATGCACTGCGACGCAATCGAGGGCGTCGCGGGTTAGAGATGCTGGATCGTCTGCAAAGCGAACCAGCGGTGGAAATTGATTTTATCGATCAAGACCCGCAGGATGCGCAACAAGTAGATGACAAGCTCATCAGTCTGGCAATGGTGATGGGGGCAGCGATTGTCACCAACGATTACAACCTGAATCGTGTTGCCAATCTACAAGGTGTGCTGATTTTGAACATCAACGAACTTGCCAACGCCGTAAAATCTGTATTGCTGCCTGGCGAAGAACTGCCCATTAAGGTAATTCAGGAAGGCAAGGAGCATAACCAAGGGGTTGGCTATTTGGAAGATGGCACAATGGTTGTGATCGAGAGTGGGCGTCGCTATTTGGATCAAGAAGTGCTGGTGCAGGTCACCAAAGTGCTACAGACCAATGCTGGCCGCTTGATTTTTGCGTCACCATTTGGGGATTAAGTAAAAAATTGAAAGTTGAAAATTGAAGGAATTGAAAATTGAAAACGATGACCAACGCCAAAATAAGCAATGATTTCGTTTTCAATTCTTTCAATTTTCAACTTTCAATTTTTATCATTGGCATTTATGAAATGAAAGGTTGACTCTTCAATGGAGCTTCGACTCTACAATACACTATCAAGAACAAAAGAACTCTTTAAAACAATTGAACCAGGCAAAGTGCGCATGTATGTCTGTGGCCCAACCGTCTATGCAGATGCGCATGTCGGTCATGCAATGGCAGCCATCGTCTTTGATATGGTGCGTCGCTATCTAACCTATCGTGGCTATGAAGTCAAGTATGTGACCAATTTCACCGATGTGGATGACAAGATCATTCGGCGTGCCAATGAGACAGGCCAAGACCCGGTTGAGCTTGCAAACCACTTTGCCGAAAAGTATCTTGCACATTTGAGTGATCTACATGTACTTGCTGCGGATGAATATCCACGTGTCACCAACACGATTCCACAAATTATCCAAATGATTCAAGATTTAGGTGAAGCTGGTTATGCCTATGAGTGCGGAGGGGATGTCTATTTCCGCGTACAACAGGATGACGATTATGGCAAACTTAGTCGTCGCAGTCTTGAAGATTCGATGACGGGTACACGCATTGATGAGGATGAGCGTAAGGAACATCCTGGTGATTTTGCATTGTGGAAATCGGCCAAGCCTGACGAACCTTCTTGGGATAGCCCTTGGGGTGGTGGGCGTCCAGGGTGGCACATCGAATGTTCCGCCATGTGTCAGGAACAGTTTGGCGATACGATTGATATTCATGGTGGCGGCAACGACCTGATCTTTCCCCATCATGAAAATGAGATCGCCCAGAGCGAGAGCTTGACAGGCAAACCCTTTGCCAATTACTGGATGCACAACGGCATGATGCAGCTTGATGGCGAGAAGATGAGTAAATCGCTGGGCAACTTGGTCACAATCGAGGACTTTTTGGAAAGCCGAAACCCCGACACACTGCGTCTGGTCATCTTTGGCGGACACTATCGCAAACCCGTCACTTTTACCGATGAAGCGTTAGATTCTTCCGAACGTAGCCTTGCTCGGCTACGTGGGGCATTGCGCCCTGCCACAGGCAGGATGAGTACGGGGGAAGAGGCCGATACACTACGCCAAGAAACCGAAAATGCGCGCGCAGCTTTTATTGAGGCAATGGACGACGACTTGAATACTAGCAGTGGGTTGGCCGCAATGTTCGGTCTGGTGACAGCCATCAACACTGCGCGCGCTGCCGGTGTCTGCGGCCCCTTCTTCGAGGCCAGTCAATCCACACTGCGTGAATTGGGTGGTACATTGGGCTTAACGTTGGAGGCAGATAACGCTGAAGCAGAAGGTGGCAATGCCGTCGCCGCCAAACCTTTTGTGGACCTGTTGGTTGAAATTCGCAGTGATCTGCGCAAAGCAAAACAATGGGCCTTATCCGACAAGATTCGTGATGACCTGAAAGAACTCGGCGTTGTCATCGAAGATAGTCGGCAAGGTTCGACGTGGCGATTTGAAGAATAGTTATCGGGATTCGGTAGGTCGGTGGGTCAGTAGGTCGGTGGGTTCATACCGACTTACCGAATACCGACTTACTGAATCCCGGTATACAGAACCGAAAGAACACCATGAGCGAATTAATCTACGGACGACATGCCGTCTATGAATCCCTGCGTACAGGACGCCGTCGCATTTATCGTCTTTGGCTAGAAGGCGAAGAGATGCCTGCACCAGCGCGCAAAGGCTCCAGCAAAGGTGATATTATTAGGGATATTATCAACCTTGCAGAGAAAAGTAATGTCCCTATCCGCACGGTCAAGGGCGGGCTATTTGAGAAGCTGGCACGTCAAAATGCCCGTAGCCAAGGCGTGGCTTTGGAAGTTGGAGACTATCCCTATGTTGAGCTAAACGATTGTTTGGCCTATGCAAAGGAGCAAGGTGAGCCACCGCTGCTTCTATTGTTGGATCATCTGCATGACCCACAAAATTTGGGGACATTGATGCGCACAGCCGAGGCAATGGGTGTACATGGATTGCTGATTCCCGAACGACGCTCCGCCCAAATTACACCAGCTGTGAGCAATGCCAGTTCTGGTGCGGTTGAGCATCTGCGCGTTGTCCAAGTCACCAACCTGAACCGGATGATTTCATGGATCAAAAAGGAAAATATATGGGTGGTGGGTCTGGAAGGCTCTCCCCAAACACCAACGCTCGACCAAGCCAACTTGAGTGGCGCATTGGCAATTGTTATTGGCAATGAAGGGTCGGGATTAAGCCGATTGACACGCGAAAAGTGTGATTTTCTGGTGCGCTTGCCCATGTATGGGCAGATTGAGAGTCTGAATGCGGCTGTGGCGGGGAGTATTGTGCTGTATATGGCTCGGCAGGTGCGGGGTTAATCAAAAGAAGTGTTTTTGGGCAATTTATTCTGTGGAATGGCCTAACACAACTACACTGGATTCGTTAAAGTTTTTGTAACCGTTCACTCCCCCCGCAGGCTGAACGTGTCGAAGCCGGTGCGCCCCCTTCGACACGCTCAGGGGGCTGAACGGTTACAAGTTTTTTGCATAGGAACGTGTAAAATCAGCTTGTCAGCCAGTCAGCACACTAACAAGATGGCTGGCTGACAAGCTTTTTATGGCAGAGGCGTGACACCCTTCTTTAGAATAATATTGCCATACTTGCGTGTCTCGCCTGTCATCACAATGGCAAAGGCACTGTTACTACGCTCATAAAACGCAAAGCGGTCCAGCCGCTGAATCGGTGGCGTGCTTGGTTGATGACGGTCGATGGCTGCACGGAAATCGTCCTCAACCGTCGGATCAGCCGTATCACCGGGCACAACGGCCATCATCACCGCAGGTGCATCCACATATGAATCCAACTCAAACAACGGCAAAATTGCATCCAACAACTCGGTTACTGTAATGCCATCGGCACGAATGATTTCTGAGCCATTGCGCCGCGCCGTCGAATCCCCTGGATAGTGGGCATCGGCCAGCACAATCTCGTCGCCATGTCCCATGCGATAAATTGTTGATAGCAATTCTGGTGTAAAAACTGGTGAAATGCCTTTGAGCATTTGGTCATCTCCTTCCGCAGATAGACAATCTGCGATACTGGCTTTTGAATAATAAATGTTAACAATGGTAAAATTGTATCTGTGAATCCCATAGATGGCAAACCCATTGAGAATGCGAGAAGGAGTGTTACATGACCAAAGAAGCAATCAAACGCGTTGCCTATGGAACTGGCGATATCCACCGGATGCGTGTGAAAAACGGATATTATGTTGACAAAACCCATTTTATTCCTCTTTTTGAGGAGGCATCCGACTATATTTTTTTGATTCGTCCGCGCCGCATGGGGAAGACATTGTGGCTGACCACATTACAGCGATACTACGATGTCAATCTTGCCGATCAGTTTGAGTGGCTCTTCGGTGACACCTATATAGGACAGAACCCTACTTCAGAAGCCAATAAATATCTTATGATCACGCTCAACTTTGCGATGGTCAACCCTGCGGTTGACAAGGTTGAGCAGTCATTTGAACAAAATGGCCGTAGTGAAATTGAAAGTTTCACACGTCGCTATGCGGATTTCCTTACGCAAGAAAAAATAAATAACATTCTGGCAGGGAAAACACTTGAAGACTGTTTGAGGCGTATTTTTGCTCATGCTGATGAAAGCCAGTTAAAAATCTACTTGCTCATTGATGAGTATGACAACTTTGCCAATAACCTTTTGATAGCGGAAGGTGAGGAAGCCTATCACAATTTAACACATGACGATGGTTTTTTCCGTTTCTTCTTTAATTTGTTAAAAGGCGCAACAGCAGGGCAGATTTCGGGATTGACGCGTTTATTTATCACGGGTGTTTCGCCTGTTACGATGGATGATGTGACCAGCGGTTTTAACATCGGCGACAACATCAGCCTTGACCCACAGTTTAACGAGTTGGTTGGTTTTACCGAAGAGGATGCGCGCAAAATCTGCCGCTATTATCGTGATGTTGGAAAAATCTCATTGGAAGAGGAGGAATGTCTTGATGTCATGCGGCTTTGGTATGACAACTATCTATTCTCACAGAGAGCCAACACACGTCTATTCAACTCAGATATGGTCATCTACTTCATCCGGCAAGCCATCCGCGAGCAGGCTATCCCGCTTTACTTGATTGATGACAATGTTCGTATCGACTATAGCAAGTTGCGTCACCTGATGTCGATTGACCAGCGGCTCAATGGTAATTTTAGCATCCTTCGCTCGATTATCGAGACAGGTGAAATCTCATCACATATTGTACCCAGTTTCCCATTGAGTCGTCTGCTGGATCGGGTCAACTTTGTTTCCCTGCTATATTACTTTGGCTTGCTCACCTTTAACAATCAAGAGGATGGCTTCCCACATCTACAAATCCCCAATTTCACCGTTCGAGAGTTGATGTATGGGTATATTCGCGACGCCTATCATGATGTCAACGTGTTCCGTGTTGATGTCTTTACCTTCTCCAACTTACTACAACGCATGGCCTCGCATGGGGAATGGCAAGCTGTGTTTCAATTTTTGGCCGATGAAATTCAAAAACAGACAGCAGTTCGTGATTATCTGAGTGCGGAAAAAGTGGTGCAAGGCTTTCTATTGGCCTATCTGAACATCTGCGACTACTTTTTGATTTGGTCTGAAAAAGATATGAACAGTGGCTTTGTTGACTTTTATTTGGAGCCATTTCACGCCCGCTATCCAGGTGTCAAGTACGCCTATCTCATCGAACTGGAGTATATCACGCGTAGTAGTTTTAGTAATACTGAACTCAAAAAGAAAATTACCGAAGCGACCAAGCAACTAAACCAGTATGGCAACGACGCTCGCATTCAGGCGATGGCAAGTAAAGTGCCGATTAAGAAAATCATGCTGATATACAATGGATGGGAACTGGTGCATCAAGATGAAGTGATTGTGAAAAGTACCGTATGATTGCCCGATCATTACTCATTTGCCTCTGTGCCTGTTTCATCACACTTTCAACATCACAACTCTATGCACAGCAAAAACAGCCATCCACCAAACCACCGATTCGCGGTGTCATCCAGCGCGCATCAGTCACTACCGACCTGCGGCCTGTTGACCGTGACACGGCCATGCCCTCTCTTTCTGGCGATGGCCGTTATCTGGTCTTTTCATCAGCATCAGAAGAACTGGTTACTGATGACGATAACCGTGTCGATGATATCTTTTTGTATAACAGGCAGACACGCACGACAACACTAATTTCACAAGGCATCAACAACACACAGAGCAATGGCTGGTCAGACAGCCCTATCATCTCTGCCGATGGTCAGGTCATTGCCTTCTATTCATGGTCAAGTACACTGGTTGAGGGGGACACCAATAGTGTGCGTGATGCCTTTGTCTACGACGCGTCTACCGATGAAATCACAAGAGTTTCGCTATCATCATCCAGCGAAGGACGCCGCCAGGCCAATGACCGTTCAGGTGGAAGCCAAGGGGATGAACGACCTGCACTCTCTGCAGATGGGCAGTTTGTGGCCTTTCGTTCATTTGCGGCCAATCTTGTCGAGAATGATGTGAATGGTCGTGCCGATATCTTTGTGCATGACCGTGAGACAGGCGAAACAACACTTGTCTCACGTGCCAGCAGCGGCAAACAGAGCGACCATCACGTCTCACATCCCTCTATCTCGGCAGATGGGCGGCTTGTGGCCTTTCACTCGGCAGCAACCACATTGGTTGATACACCCCATGATGATGTAACCCAAGTCTTTCTACATGATGGGCAGACGGGAGAGACTACGCTGGTTTCATATAATGAGTTGGATGATCTCGCCGCCAATGGGGACGCTACTGCCCCAGCACTCTCCGCCAATGGACGTTTCATCGCCTTTCAATCCACCGCCACCAACCTCACTGCCCAAGACCGTAGCCGCGTCTCTGATATTTTTCTCTATGACCACACGACAAATGCCATCGAATTGGTTTCTCTTTCCTCCTCCGGCACACCCGCCAACCGTGATGCACATTCACCGACGATTTCGGCGGATGGTCGCTACATAGCTTTTGTTTCGGCAGCAAGCAATCTGGTGGATAATGACACCAACAGCGTTGAGGATGTCTTTGTGCATGACCGCACTACGCGACGCACATGGCGCGTTTCCGTCACCAACAGTGGTCGCCAGCCTCTTCGCCCAGCCCATTCCCCTATGCTTGCCACCAATGTACCGATTGTCACCTTTGTTTCTGCCGATGCATCTTTGATTCAGGATAGCCCTGCCCCGCGTAGTCAGCGGACTGCCGCCAATACCTTTATCTATTCATGGCAAGAGCCAACCACCCATACACTCAATGGGCGCATTGTTGATGTCAACCGCAACCCGCTGGCCGATGTCAACGTTTCGGTAGGCCCGCACACGGCCACAACCAATGCACAGGGGCGGTATGCCATAGATTCATTGGTGGCCGATACCTACACGGTTCTTCCTTACAAAGCAGGCTACGATTTTTTGAATGCACCGCGCCGTGTTGACCTTGCCAAAATGAGTACATCATCAGACCAGCAAGCAAAGGTCGATTTTATTGGTTTTTTTGATGGTGGCGAGCCAGACCCTTTTCTTGATATACCATTTGCCTATGACGACACGCTGCGTACCTTCTTTCGTGTATTGCGAGATGCCGATGATGGTGGGTTGATTACAGCATGGTTTGACCACGCCTTCCCCAACTATAGCACCAACGACGGTGTACTGCTCTGGGATGGGCGTACTCGCAGTTCGGCGCGCTATCACAACCAGTTTGGCTGCTATGAACGGCGCTGCTACGACGGCCACAGCGGAACCGATTTTTATCCAGCGACGGCTACGCCACTGACCAAGGAGCCATTTAAGGTACGCGCCGCCGCGCCTGGTGCAGTAGTTTCAGTCATTGACTATTGTGCGCAAGGTGATTGGCGTTGTGGTGATTTTTATGGCAACAGCGTTGTCATTGACCACCGCAACGGCTATTTCACCTTCTACACACACTTGGCAAGCGTCGCTGTAAGCCAGTCCTCCTCGAACAATCCAACGCTGGTTGAGCGTGGTGAACTGCTGGGCATTATGGGTAACACGGGCTACAGCTTTGGGACCCATCTCCACTTTGCCGTGCATCGTGACAATGGCAATGGCCGCTGGGATGGCGATGATTTTGATCTTGCCGTTGACCCCTTTGGTTGGAGTGGTGTGCAGCCCGACCCTTGGCCCAATGAAGGTGGAGGCCCAGCAAGCCACTGGCTCTGGCTCTATGAACCGCGTTTACAGGTCGATGTCAACGGGGCAACTGGCGCCAATGTCGAGTCGGTTGCAGGTGATGTCACGCTCTCATTCCCAGCCAATGCCTTTGAGGGTCGCATCAAATTGGCAATTGTGCCGGGGGTGACAGGGCAAGAAAGCGAAGATGGCAATGATAGAAACAATCTCCAGAGTATTGGCAATGGTTTTACAGCGCAGATTCTGGCACAAGTTGGCCGTAGACAAACAGGACAGACAGAGGATGATAGTGATGTCGACGATGACGTGACCGAACAATTTGAGGCTGACCGCCCAATCCGCGTCCAAGTGCAATATGACGCCGAGCGTACCCAACATCTTGACCTCGACCAACTCACCTTCTACCGCTGGGACACGATCTTTGCGCGCTGGTCGCCACTGCCCACCGTTGTGGACAAAGCTGACCGCCTTGTTTACTCTGGCACATATCAACTCGGCCAGTTTGATTTACGCGCTCCACTCCTCTGTCCCGCCGACATCACCGAGCCAGACGATGGCTACCACAGCGCAGGCTTGCTCATTGCTGATACCATCGCCACTAATTCGGGTACGCCGAGGCGTAATAACGTGACACAGCTAGGTGGCTTCCGATTCTTCGATTCATCGACCGACGAAGACTGGGTACAGTTTGATGCACTAGAGGGGCAGGACTATGTGCTGACAGTGGCAGGTGGCACAAGGTCCGTGCGCCCAGTGGCTTGGCTCTATGATACCGATGGACTGACCATTTTGGAGAAGATGAGCAACGGTGAGACGCAGACGTGGCAACCGGAGAAGAACGGCACCTATTTTGTGCGTGTAGCGCAGGAGAGACGGAGCTCGTTTGGGTGTGATGCTTGGTATACAGTCGTGATTCTTGTGAGTAGGTGATTCAGTCGGTTCTTCAATCTATGTTACTGCTTTCTATGTTACTGCTTTTTTGACACGCTACCTTGCTATCTGCTATACTCTGAATAAACAAACATTTGTTTGCCAACACATAGGAGTATCACATCAATGGCACGAAGAAAACAAAAAAATCAGAAGAAATCGGCCAAACCAACAGCCGCCAAACGGGCAAAAGAAACCAGTCGTGTCCACAATCCACATGACAAATTTTTCAGATTTGTGTTCTCGTTTGTGGAGTATACACGCCAATTTGTTCAGGGATTTCTGCCCTCTGACGTGGTAGCGTTGATGCGATTGGAAACGTTGACGCCTCTCAAAGAAACCTACACCGATGAAACCTTGGTGCAACATATGACAGATATGCTTTTCCAAGTGTCATTGCATCCACAGGGAACGGATGACAACGATATACCCAAGACAGCCGAGGTTTATCTGCTCTTTGACCATAAAAGTCATCCAGAATCGACCATTCTGGAGCAGTTTCTACGCTATATGAATGAGCGTTGGCAATTTGACCGCGACAATGGTGTCAAGCCCCGTGTCATCATCCCCGTTGTGTTTTATCATGGCAAAGAGGGGTGGCACGTACAACGCAAATTTGTCAATACCTTTGAGCATGTAGATCCAGCATTGCACAAATATATCCCTAACTTTGAATACATCTTGGTCAATGTAGGCAAGAAATCGGATGATGAGATTACGCAATTGGTGGAGTCAGGGGCTTTACAATCGAGTCTGCTTGCACTAAAATACATATTCGATGAGCAATTAGATCGCAATCGGCTCATTCAAATATTCACCCCACTTCAAAGAGAAAAATACCCAATGGAGAAGTTGCGACCGCTGTTGGAAGCGATACTGCGCTATTTCTCAGGAACAAAGAACCGAGTACCAGATGACTTGCTTACAGAGTCGGTGCGCACTGTATTTTCGGAGGAGGCAGAGATAATGGATACAATTTTTGAACGCTTGGCAGAACGTAGCCGTCAAGAAGGGCATCAGGAAGGGTGGCAAGAAGCAGAAGCAAAATATCAGGGAATACTTCAACAGGAACGAGAGGAACGTGAAGCGCGTGAGCGCGAACGTGAAGCGCTGATTCAAAAAGGGTTTGCCAGACAACGCAGAATGATTCTTGGCGCATTGAACCATTCATTCAAGCTGGGTGAGGAAGATCACAGAGTAATCACGAAGCAGCTTGAACGAATTGAAGACGAAGATGCATTGGATCGCCTCATTAATGATGCGTTGGATGCTGCCAACAGGGATTTGGCCTTCTTTATGATGCGGTTGATTGCTGCAAATAATATGGATGTTGATGGATAATCGAGGCAAACGTGGTCTATCGCCTAGCGAATAGTTGAGACGGTATTAATAGAAAATTCCCAATTTTTTTCTGTGTACCTGCAATCAAACCAACGCCTCGTTCGTTCTCTATAGTGGAGGGGTTAAACACCTCTTCACGATAACATTCATCATTGGGATGACTATCATCCCATAATTTATGATTTAGGAGAACAGAATGTTTAACACAAAGTTTCGGTTGAGTTATGCACAGACCGCATTGATCCTTCGCGTTGGGGTTGGGCTGGTCTTCTTTGCGGGTGGGATCGCCAAATTGAGTAAGCTGCTTGTGCCAAGCACACAGGCCGATATGGTCAATCTTTATCTCTCACCGGGCGGATACATCAATCAGTTTTTTGTTGACTATCTTTTTGTTGATGGCGTACTCAGTACCATCATGACACCTTGGTTCTTTCTCACAAGTCTTTCTGCGCTAGAATTTATCGCTGGCGTTGCCCTGATTGTCGGGCTAGGCGTTCGAGCATTTAGTCTACTCTTTGCCTTTCTGTGTTGGAGCTTTGTCATTGCTCTACCAGTGGTCAATGCACCAGAGTTTGAGATTATCACCAAAACACACACTGCGCCTTCGATTCTCGTCATGATTCGCGACATCGCCATTTCGGGCATTCTCTTTGTACTCTACAATATTGGCCCCGGTGCGTGGAGCATGGACAGCAAGCTATTTGGTGCAGCCGAAACAAACGAGCATGTCAATTGGGATGCTTTGGGACTGCTTCTGCGCCTGTCAATCGGCTTTGTCTTCCTCGTTGGCGGTGCATTTTATGGCATGGAAAACATCAAGAGTTTTGCCCACCCAGCCATCCTGACAGCCATTGGTTTGGTCCTGCTTATTGGCAACGGTGCGCGCTATGCGGGCATGGTGGGCATCGTCGTCCTGCTCTGGTACATGGTTGGCACAATGGGCTTGGACAAAGGCATCATCGGCAACTTGAACAGCGTTAAGCGTGAATTTGCGCTGTTGGCCTCCACAATTGTACTGGCGGTTCTTGGTGGCGGCAACAGCCATACACTATTGAGTCTGTTCCAAAGTGTTCAGAATACATTTGGGCAGTCGCCCGTTATGAAGTCACAGGAAAAGGTGGCGGCATAGGAAAGTATAAAATCAGCCAGTCAGCTTGTCAGCTTGTCAGCCAGTCAGCTTGTCAGTTAGTCAGCCGTCAGCTTGTCAGCCGGTATGCTGCAATGCTGAAGTGCTGAAGTGCTGCAATGCTGACGGCTGACTAACTGACAAGCTTTTTAATCAATTCTGAGTCCATCATTACGAGACTCGCTGTTTCTGTAATTCGTCAAATAATGCTGCACACAGCGGATATCGCCATTGATGCCCTTGCCAAAAGTCATCCAGTGTTTGGTGTCCAGCTTGTTCATAGCATAGTGCTTGGTAGACCATTTCCAGCTTATCGACATCTTTGACAAGACGCGCTTCTGGCGTGGCGGCAGTTTCATACTCGTTCCACAATGCTACGTAGGTTTCACTGTTGGGCAGCTCAGCGAGTACATGGTTGATGGCCTTTTCTTCTGCAATACGTTTGGTCTCGCTGCCCAGAAAATGGACACTGCGTTTGGGCAAATCCATAACGACGCTTTCAGCTAAGTCATGCACCAGCGCAATCATGGTGACCTTTGACGCATCAAGCGGTGCGCTCAGTCCTTGTGCCGCCCAATCTTGATTGATTTCTTCGGCCAGCATCATGGCAAGCAGTGCGACATTGCACGTGTGGTCAGCCACAGACTCTGCGTCTGATATCCCGGACAGCAGCCAACCCATGCGCGGCAATCGCTTGAGGGTATTCGCATGGCTAAAAAGTTCAAGCAGATGTTTCATCTTGTACCTCTGGAATTGTTGTTAGAAAGAATAAACCTAGTTTTAAAAAAAACTCGGTTTCTTATTTCTCACAACTATTTCGATCTTATCTGTTATATCTCACGCCATAATACCCCTAACGCGGTATTACCCATGCGCACTTTGGTGAATTCGTCTCCACCTGAAAAGTTCACATGTTGTGTGTCGATCACACCATCGGCAGTCGCAAGGGCAATCCACGTCTCGCCTCGGTTATTGCCATAAAACCCTTCATCTACACCGCTTGTCCCCAGAATTGCCAGCCCATAGGTTGCACAGGAGAGAGCCACCAATGCCTGTGCTGCTTCACCCGCATTGGCTTCTGAGACACTGTCATTCCCTATGTGCGCCACTAATTCGGTGGGCAGTTCATCTGAGGTTTGCCATTGACCAGCGACCGCGTCATACGACTCTAACCCAGCTTTCAGTCGCTCGGCAACTGTACCTGCGGTGTTGGTTTCGAGGATGGCAACCGTCGCCTCCTTCGCCTGCAACCCACGTGCAATGACTGTCCCATAGCTCTCCTTTGGCGTCGTGCTATAGATGACATCGCCAACACGTTCACGGATGGTCTGCGCCAGTTGATCAATCATGGCTTCAGCCTCGGATTCCGTCTCTGCACGAGCCGTGACACGGACATCCACCTGCCCCGTATGCGCAGCCAGACCCACAGTCGGGTTAGAACTTTCCATCAAGTCACCAATCTTGTCGTCGAGTGTACTCTCACCAATGCCAATGGTGCGCAGGACACGACGACGGATGATGCCTATATTGCCATTCCGTTTGCGCAGATAGGGCAGGATGGTGTCAGTCATCATGCGCTTCATCTCGCGTGGTACACCAGGCATGGCGATGACTGTGCCACGAATGCTGTCATCTTTGGGTTCAACAATAAATCCTGGTGCGGTCCCAACTGGGTTATCAACAACAATCGCGCCCTCTGGGATGTAAACTTGTTGCAAATTGTTATCGGTCATTTCCACACCAAACCGTTGGAACTTAGCCTTCAAATCGACCAATGCCTTCTCGTCGAGATAGAGCGGGCAACCCGTTGCATCTGCAATCACATCACGCGTGACATCATCGACGGTCGGCCCTAACCCCCCTGTCACCAGGAGAACATCACTGCGCCCTAGCCCCAACGAAAGGATCGAATGGATGCGCTCTCTATTGTCACCGACGGTTGTTTTGTAGTAGAGGTTGACCCCCGCATCCCGTAGTTGTTGGGCAATCCACGCAGCATTGGTATCCACAATCTCACCCAACAAAATCTCTGTGCCTGTTGTAACAATTTCAACGGCTATATTTGTATTTGACATAATCTTACTTAACCATTTTTTGTGATAAATCAGCATGTCAGTGTGTCAGTGTGTCAGTGTGTCAGTATGTCAGCATGTCCAGTACCACCGGTATACCTACCACCGACACACCGACACACCGACCACCGACACACCGATCTACCGCATCAACGCTACGCGACCCCGAATCGACTTAAGTCGATCTGCCAAATCGGCACGTCCCCCTTCACGCATCTGGGCCTCCATTGGTTCGAGTGCAGCCATAAACTCATTGGTCAACATGTGACGATTCTCGCGTAGTAATTGACGCACACTTGCCTCATCCGGTGCAGCCATCAGTTGATTGAGCAGACGCATCTCTGGTGGCATCCGTTCCTGCACAATCTCCAACGCCATTTGATAAATCTGGCTCAGGGTGCGTGCTACCCCCATTTGATTCTGCTGTTGCGCCTGTTGAATGTTTGCCACCAAAATGTTCATGAAGGCGTCGTTGATATAATCAGCATATTGGCGTAGTTGCTGTTGTGGGTTATCCGCTTGCATCACATCTTGGACAATGGTCTGAACTTGCTGGACAACCGCTTCCTGTTGTTGACGCTGCTGATCTTGGAACGTCACCACAAATTCGCGCAGTTCATTGAGGATTTCTTTGTCCTCATCACTTTCAGCTGCGTCGACTCGCTCTGATAGCGCCACGAGGAACTGGTAGTCCAACATGGGATAGATCGATGACATCAACGCAGGAATAATACTGTCGCCGTCTTCATCTTTCCACGCATCAACCAGCAATGTCAACAGTTCAGGACGTGTGGTTTGGTTTGTAATTTGTTCCAAAATACCACGCACTTTGTCTTGCAACTGTTGGACTTCAGCACCCGCATCTGTGACAGCAAGGACCTTCTCGTACAATGCCATCATCAACTCCAATTCTCGAACACGCCCCTGTGCTTCGGCAGCGGTGAGATACTGTTGCAGAATGGCGATAAATTGACGGTCGATTAACTCTCGGTTGCGTTCAATCGCAAGTTCGAGGGCTTTTTCGTCATTTGCCAAGCCCAGTAGCTGTTGAAGCAAGCTACTCTGTGCGCCCTGCCGTCGTAACATCTCAGGCGTCACCCCTTCAGACTCCCAGAGCTTCTCCATGAATCGTTGCCAATCCATAAATGGCTGTGGTTGGAGCATATAGCCTCGACGGGACTCTGTGGGCAATTTATTCATCAATGTTTGCGTCAAATCACCAATGGCTTTTTGACGCTGGATGTCATTCATGCCACTTTCGGCAGGGACATAGACACCCAAGAAGTCATTTTCAGGATCATGAACCATCAAAGGCGCACCCATCGGGCCGCCAGCACCACACTGCCGGCAGAGAGCAATATTGACTTGACCACTGAGCAATGGCATCTTCAATTCTGGGTTGACGCCCAAGTCAATAATGCTAAATACAGGGACAGTATAGGGTGTCCCACACGATGGACATTGAATTTGCGCACCCATTGGCGGAAAGAGTAATTCTTCCTGTGGTTGCCCCTGTGATTGTCCAGCTTCAGGTGTATCAGGTGTTGTCTCATCATCAGGCATCTCAATGGGTGTGGATGTGCCAGCACTGTCAGATGTGCTTCCACTTGGCAGTGCAATGCCGCTATCGGTAAACGTTTGATTGTCCTCTACACTTTCGACAGGCTGTTCTTCTTTC
Organism: Chloroflexota bacterium; assembly: GCA_039029935.1. Taxonomy (GTDB): domain Bacteria; phylum Chloroflexota; class Anaerolineae; order Caldilineales; family Caldilineaceae. The sequence continues at coordinate 258 of JBCCFC010000085.1, read as the reverse complement.
TCATCAGCCTGAACCACGTTCTCTTGCTCTTGCTCTCGTTCACGTGAAGACGAGAAGCCTTTTGGTAATTCGATTCCACCACTTGGCCGAGGTCGATTTTCTTGCCCCGGTATCAGAATGCCACTCATTGTTTAACTCGTTTCTATAGTTCGCATGTCAAAAATATAGAAAAAAACTATTTTTCATTCATGCCTAGTATATAATTGTTTGTGATAATTATGAGTTGTTGTTGATATAGGATTTGGTTATTTTTGTTTT
>JBCCFC010000084.1:0-18848 GCA_039029935.1 Chloroflexota bacterium | reverse complement strand
GCGTCACCAACCCCTTATATCTTTTACCGCTCTGATTCCTGCACTCACCTCAAACACCCCGCTTTCTTCTTATTCTAACCCCTCGTTCTTTTACCTCAAAACTTTTGCTTGGCTACTTATCAGGATGATGGATGACAGGCGACTCACTACGCATCTGTTCATAGGTGGGGTATGGGTTATTTTTGAATCTTTGACCATAAATCTCATAGCGTCGCTCGGCGCTGGTTGAATTTGAGTTGGTTAAATTTGACATGATAAACTCTCCTCAGATGTTGTTGCACAAAACAGTTTTACACAGATTTCTTTACAAACAGGCACTTCAATGCTATGATGCGCTCATGAAAACAGGGCAATAAATCCGTGTCGTATCGGAGACAAGTATCGTTTTTGAAGGCTTAACCAGACACAGAATATACTATAGTTTGTTCGCCTATGTCAAAAGCGGTGCAGTACGCCACATGATAGATTGCTTTGCTCTAGAGAAGAAAAATGATTTAATCTTCAGATACAGAGTGATGTTTTGGGGTTTGTGAGATTGGACCAATCTAGTAACGTCGATACTTATTGATCTTAATAACCAACACACAAAAGGAAAAGAATAGCTATGAAAAGCCGTTGGAATGATGCAGAAGCAGCCAACTATACAAGCGATTTGCAACAACGCGTCTATACATCTCGTCTCCTTGGCAGAGACCAAGAATTGGTCATGCACGGTGGGGGCAATACGTCGGTCAAAATTACACAGGAAAACGTCTTTGGCGAGCCAGAAGAGATTCTTTATGTCAAAGGAAGTGGCTGGGACCTTGCGACAATCGAAGCACCAGGGTTTGCACCCGTACGCATGGATGCCATGTTACGGCTGGCAAAATTGGATGAACTGTCAGACTCGGAGATGGCGAATCAGCTCAAATGTAGCATGATTAACGCCTCTGCACCGGGGCCATCGGTCGAATCAATTTTACACGCCATTTTACCCTATACTTTTGTCGATCACACCCATGCCAATGCACTGATTTCTGTCTGCAATACACCCAATGGGGAAGAGAAGGTGCGTGATATTTTTGGCGATACCGTCATCATGATTCCCTATATCATGCCCGGGTTTAAGCTGGCGCGCTACTGTGCCGATGCCTATCCTGCACAGGTCAACGCGAACATGGTTGGCATGGTCCTCATGAATCATGGGCTGTTCACCTTTGCCGATACCGCCAAAGACGCCTATGAGAAGATGATTGACATGACGGATCGGTTGGAGCAATATTTGATGCAGCATGATGCATGGCAGATTGCGATTCCGGATATCTATGCCAATCAAGAATCAACGGATAGACGGCTGGAACTGGCTCAACTGCGTCATGATCTGTCCGCCTTAGCAGGTAAGCCAATGATTTTGCGTACCGATGATTCGCCACATAGCCTGCATTTCACCAACCATCCAGAGGTGGCTCGCATTTCACAACAAGGCACAGCCACACCTGACCACATCATCCGTACCAAACGTGTCCCTATGATCGGGCGTGATCTGGTTGCCTATCAGACTGCCTATGAACAATACTTTGCTGAGAACGATCCGTTGTGGCCGCAAGACCTGACCATGCTCGACCCCGCTCCACGCGTGATTCTGGACCCTGAGCTGGGGATGATTGCCGTGGGTGATTCTATCAAGGCCGCCAACATTTCACGTGACATCTATGGGCATACCATCGACATGATTTTGCGCGCCGAGAAATTGGACAGTTTCCGCTCGCTTTCAGCAGCAGAGTTGTTTGAAGTTGAGTACTGGGAATTGGAACAGGCCAAGCTCAAAAAGGGTGGCTCTGCCCCTGTGCTGACAGGCGAAGTCGCTGTGGTGACGGGCGCGGCATCTGGAATTGGCAAGGCATGTGCAGAAACATTGCTCCAGCGGGGCGCAGCCGTGATTGGCTTGGATATTAGTGCGAGCGTCACTGATGTATCTAGCAATGCGGCCTATCTGGGCCTAGTCTGCGACTTGACCGATGAAGCGTCAATTGGGGCGGCATTAGAAGAGGGGGTCAAGATGTTTGGTGGTGTGGATATGGTGGTACTCAATGCGGGTATCTTCCCCTCCAGCCAGCAAATTAAGGACCTGACGACGGATGCATGGCGACGGAGCATGGACATCAATCTGGATGCCAATCTGTTCCTGATGCGCGCATTGCATCCGCTGCTGAAGCTGGCACCACGTGGTGGCAAAGTGGCTATCATCGGTACAAAGAATATCCCCGCACCGGGACCGGGGGCAGGAGCCTACTCAGCGGCCAAAGCTGCACTTAATCAACTTGCCCGTGTTGCCGCGATGGAGTGGGCGGCAGATGGTATCCGCGTGAATGTCGTTCACCCCAACGGTGTGTTTGACACAGGTATTTGGACCGATGAGATTTTGCAGACACGGGCAGAGGCATATGGGTTGACGACTGAGCAGTACAAGACACGCAATTTGATGGGTGTGGAAGTGACAAGCTACGATGTTGCTGCGATTGTGGCTGATTTGTGCGGCCCGAATTATGCAAAGACGACGGGGGCGCAGATTCCGATTGATGGTGGCGATAATCGCGTGATTTAATGAAGGCTAATAATGAATTGTTGAATTGTTGAATTGTTAATACTCACACCATTAACAATTCATCAGTTCATCAACTCAACAATTAACAAATTCATCGCCCCTGCATTCATTAAACAACCAGCCGCCCTGAAAAAATCGCGGACTGGGGCGATGCTTCTAATGTGACAGCATCGGCAATGCGTGGATCATCCGCCAAAACCAACCGTAGGATATCTAACTCAGGGATGACACCATCTGGGTCCAGAAATCGACCTCGCTGTAAAATTTCGGGCAACTTGAGTTCCCAAGGACGACTGTTGCCCACATAAAAGTGCTGGACAAGCCCCTCGGTTGCCTGATAAAAATGGGTCAACAGGGGCAACAACATCTGACGTACTTCGCCAGCGGTTTGACCAGCAGCCAATGCATCATCGATCTCCGTCCCACGCATCTCCATTGCGACATGCCAAGGATTGAGGGCAACCCCAATCGGCAAGCACGGTGTAGACTGATGGTCGCCATGACGCATCAACCACCGGTCACGCAATTGACACAAAAACGAAAGTCGGTCAAAAAGATACTGCTCATGGCTGATGCCCTGCCGTGCAAGCGTTGTATACAGTTCTCGGTCTACCACGGTTTCTGACACCAATATCACATGATTGGTCGCGGCTTGGTCCAATAAATCTAGCTCGGCCTCTGTCGGCTCCGTCTGTGTAAGAAAGGCTACCTGATGGGCAATTTCTTGCGCATTGATGGTCGATTCGGTGTAATCGCTATGCGTGTGATGGGTCAAGTTTGTGCCGTAGAAATGGCTGATCCACTCATAGGCATGAAAGATGGCCTTGATGGGTTTGGGGTGTGATTTCTGCACCAAGCGTTCAATATGGCCTACACTTTTCTGCCAAGGCACATGATAGGCCGTCACCTTTTCCATTAAATTAAGCCGCACCATCGCCGCCTCTTGTTCATGCGTGATGTAGATTTCAACTGCATTGGACCCCGTCAATGCACGAAAATAGGCGAGATAGGCGCGCATCGTCATGTCCAAAACCGCTGGTGGCAACTTTGTATCCACCAAAGACAGTGCTGTGGTCGAAGCGGCTGCATTGCGCAGAATGTGACGGCGCAGGGTTTTGTCTGGTGCTTGGTCTATCATTTATGCTGCTCCACAGAAATTAATCTCCCCGTAAACACTTTCAGGAAGGCGTTTCACACACTCTGGTATGGCCTGTATCGATCTCCCTTCCTAGAAGTAGGCTCGGCTAACGCGCTACAATTGGTAAAAAGACACGTGGGTTCTCTGTACGCACGACAACAACATCGTTGGGCTGAACCGTTGATGGTTGCGCACCATCGGAAGCAGCAACCTCAAACTGTATACCATCGTTTGCTTGGAGTAGAACGCTCGGCGCACGGATCACCTTATTTGTCGCATTGCTGCCCAAAATCTCCGTATCAATTGTGACAGCAAGCACAGCGTAGATCATGTTATCTGGCGCAACGCCACCGACAGAAATCGTGTATCTCGTCACCGAGCCATCTGTATCGACTTTGCGCCATCCCAGTGTACTCTGTGTACTGTCAAATGTCGTGCTAACGGGTAACGTCATTGTGACCACCGTGCCACTAAATGCACTCGCCGTTGCGTTGCGTCCCAAAATGGCATAGGTAACGGTTGAACCCGGTGTGGTTCGAGTTGGATTTGCCAATACGGATAGTGGTGGTGACGGCTCATCACAGCCCGTTGACACCTCGACGGGTTGGCTGGCGATGGCGGTATTCCCATTGCTGTCTGTCACCTCGGTGCGCACCGTATAGTTGCCACAGTTCGCATAGACATATTGCATCTGCGCATTGGTCAACGGCCCCACGATACCCGCGTTATCCCCCATATCCCACCGATAGGAAACTGGGGTGATTGTGGATACAGTATCGGTTGGCACGAGGGTTATTTGTGTACGGGTCAAGGTTGCTGTAAACAGTCGTGCCTTACCCCCTTCCAGTTTGTGTACATCCGTCATAACAGCCGTCAACGGCTCCGACCAACCCCACGACAGAAACGTACCGAGCAATTGCGCGCGGGTTGTTGGTGCAACCCCCTGTGTCTGTGTCATCACATTGCTCATGCCCTCTAGCCCAAACGCGGCATAAATCGACCGTCCACGGTAGTCAATGCCGGGGTTCTCCAAGATAGGCTGTTTGCGGTTGGCAATGGCGACTGTGCCAGAATAGACATTATTGGGTCCCGGATAGCGCAGAATTGCCTGATTGAACGGGTGACTGTTAGGATTCAAGGGGCTGTCGGTCGGGTCAACGGTGTTGTCATGGAAACGGGTGTCTAGCTCATCTATAAATCGCTGCGTGGGGACAGGCTGTGGCGTGATCTGCCCGCTAAAGGTTTCTGGAAATTCGACAATGGTTGTGGTCGTGATATTATCTGTGGTTGTCGTGATATCACTGCCTGTGATGACATTGGTTTGGGTCAGCGTAAAGAGTACATCAAGGTCCAACGTGTGTTGATTGTCCAGTAAATCCGCCGTCTGCGCTTGGGTCAAGGTGACAACGCCAGAATAGCGGAGGGGTGTTGTGATAAAGTTTGGCACAGTAAATGGTTCGAGCGGCATAATCTCATCATTTATACGAAGATGTGATGCCGTAATCGTCAGCGGCCTAGAAGGATTGTTAAGCCCTACATTATACGACAGCCGATGGTTGGCGACCTCGTAAGACAAGTCTGCAATCCCTAGCTGGACCAGACCAGAGCTGAAATCGGTGGCATCATCTGGGCGATAGACCAGCGGAACCGTTGCTGAATATCTGCGGGTTTCGCTCAAAACAAGCTGAATATTCTCAAAAAGGCGAGGCGCACTCGGGCTGGTGTCAATACGTTGGTCTGGCATTTGCGCTGTTGAAACCGAATCCTGGATAAAGTTTGCACCCAGCCGATCATGATAGAGAATTTCGCGTCGTGCCGGTGGTGGGTCGGTGGCATTCATATTCAATGCCGCTGCCAAATCTTGCCCCATTGCAATCAATGTACCACCGCTGTTAAGATATTCAACCAGACGGGCTTCATCGCCTTTGGTCAACCCGGTTGCTGTATTAAAGGTACCGTTTGGCTGAAAATTGTCCCCTGTAAAGAGAATGACCGCACGGAAGGCATTGAGCGTAGTCTCATCGGGGATGGTTGTCGGTAAACCTGCAAAGGTATCCACATTCACAACGCTATAGGTGTAGCCTAACTTCGCTAATGCATTGGTATAGTACCAACGATAGTCATGTGCTGGTGACAAATCGCTAAAGTCATTGTCGATGATCAGGACATCCGCAAGCGGAACTGGGCGAATGACCTGCGCCCATAAAGGCATATGCCCGTCATGCCTTGTACCACCAAGCTCAATGTAGCCTTGGTTATGCCCGAGTCCTACGCCGTCTGTGGTGCTAAAGGTGACCGTGATGACCGATGATGCACCCGCATCCAAGGTGAGGACTGAGGGTGTAACCGTAACCCCTGACAAAGACACCGTTTGCGTAAAGCCATTACCTGTGAAGCGTGTGCCAATGTTATAGGTTTCGGTTTCCATGGCGACATTGGTCACGTTGACTGTGATTGCTCGCGCTGACCCAAGATGTATCTTCCCAATGCTCAGACTCGGCGGCTCTAGGATGATGCCCGGATTAATGGCTGCCCCAATATCAAGCCGCCCGGCCCCCATATCGAGTGGTTGCGCTGGCACAACGTCACCACGGGCATTATAGGCAAAAATATCAATATATTTGGCCGTAGACATCAACGCCGATTTAATATACGCGTTTGACCAATCGGGATGGAGTTGTTTGATCAGCGCGGCTGCGCCAGCCACGTGCGGTGCTGCCATCGACGTCCCAGATGATTGCCCGTAAAAGAGATGGCGGTCTTCCCCACGCGTGTTGGGCGTAAACCCTTGGGCAAGGATATTCAATCCCGGGGCGGCAATATCAGGTTTGAGGACATTGCCCACACCGGGGCCACGACTACTGAAGTTTGTAATATAGTCTACCTTCTGGCCTGTTTGTGTAGCGAACGTATCGAGGCGTAGCCGGAGTTGGGGGTCGGCATCCAGAAGTGCAAGAATCGTCTTACCATGATTCTCGCCAATAAAAATCGAGCTGACATTAATATTATAATCATCACAAAGACTACCGCAACTCATGGTCATCAATGTGTCGCCATCGCGATCATTGTAGACAATCACAAAATCTGCACCTGCTTGCTGTGCATGATAGACTTTTTCGATAAAGAAACAGGTCCCCCGTTTGACCAAAACCGCTGTTTGGGTGATGGGGTTTGAAAGTGTGTTAAATACGCCCGGTGTAAACTGCTCACATGCCTCGGCGTTCTCCGCGTCTACATCCTCCGCCGCCACCAAATTGTATGCCACCTCTTGACCCAACGTAATAAAGGGACCAAATCTTGCCTGTGTATATGAAATATTCTGCGGTGGGTTGGCAGTTTGTGTAACAGTATTGGTTCGTTCGACCGCAACACGCCCTATGGTGATGGTTCCGCCCGTCGAGCTTGCGGCCACGTTGATATAGTCAGACGACGGATGGTCGGCTGTCCCCAACCAAGGGCCACTGTTGCCTGCGGACATGACCACAAAGATATTGGCCTTGGCTGCATTGATGAGCGCGCGATCTATTGGTGAGAATGTCCCCCCCTCACTCAATGGCCCTGACCCCCACGAGTTGTTGATGATATCCGCACCATCTTTGACCGCATCCTCAATGGCCGCAATGCCCTCGATGGTATAGAACCCGCCGTTGCCATGAATGCTGTTGTAAAAGAGGCGATAGCTCATAACATAGGCACGTGGGGCAACACCACTGATACGCCCTGCATTGTAGCCATAATAGTTTAGCTCGGTGATGACATTGCCTGCCGCAATGGACCCTGTGTGAACCCCATGTGATGTGCCATTGATGCCAGGCCAAGGATGTTCATCCCCTGCTGTCGGTGGGTCCCAAGGACGGAAATAGGTCCGCGAGACAATGATTTTTCCGTTGTTGTTGCTTGTCTCGCCCTTGCCATCCGGTTCATAGCCAGCGGGATAAGTGTATCCGCTGCCGTCAAACATGGGGGCGTCCTTGTGCAGACCCCCATCAAGCGAGGCGATTTTGACGCCCGCCCCGGCGTGGTCAATGCCGTCAACCCCAGAAAGGTCCCAGGCGGATAGTGTCTGAATCAGCGATGTACTCGTGTATAGACGTGTTGTATAGAGTTGATCTGGATAGACGGCTTTGACGCCGGGCATCTTGGCGATTTGGCGTTGTAACTGTACTTGTTGAGCGTGATCCGCTCTCCCATCCAACGCAACAGCAATACCATTGAGCACCAGTTGATAGCTGGCTTCCTGATGCACACCAAACTCGTCAATGTAGCGACTCATGGACAGCGACGGGAATTCCGTTTGGAGCGTTTGCATAAAGGTCGCTTGCTCGGCCTGCAACGCTGCCACATACGTTTGAGCATGAGGGGTGTTGATATCCAGCTTTCCCTTGACACCCGCAGCCTGTACCTCTGGCTCCAGAGCAACAAGCAGCGGTGGGCGTTCTAATTCAATGATAAGACGGGATGGCGGGCTTTGCGTCACTGCTGATGCAGATGTAGATGATGGATACAGAATGAAGGTAATGGTCAAGAGAAAAATTGTTGCCAATTGCCAATGAATATATAGATGAAAGATACCGTCCTGCAAGGACGGTCTACGGTTGTTGGCAGAATCAGTAGCCCGCCCAACATGGGCGGGACGGTTGGAACACGCAAAAACAGGTTTAAGCATTTGTTGATGAAATCCTATCGTGACTTGACCCATGTTTTCGATGATGGGCGAACAAGTTTCAGACAGAGTCGCCTGAGACCCTTGTAGTATAAGACAGGCCGGACTTTTGTCAAACTTCTGGATTTATTCTTAACCATTCATGGATTTGATTTCGTAAGATAACTATTTGTGGTGAGTATGCTTTTAAACTCTTTTAATTTGCAATACCGTATTGGCGGGGTTTTATTGAATCCGTGTTCCTAACGTTTCCATCTAAGCTCAATCCCTAAAGCGTGTTGTAGCAAATTCTGGCATGGTTCAATGGAGGGTAACAACTGTCACTGTTGAGTGAGCACGCCCTCGTGCGGGTTGCGCCAGTGACAATTGTTATCCTCTTTTCACTCCATATGAACCATGCCATTTTAATCTACCCCACAGGGTTCAACAGGCGCACGACCTCGTCATGAATGCTGCCCGATGTAGCGATGATACTCTCACCTTTGACAGGATCGCCACCATACCAATCCGTAATCCTGCCACCCGCACCGTTGATGATGGGAATCATGGGCAGCAGGTCCCAGGGGTTCATGATGGGGTCGAGGGCAACATGTGATCCACCCGTTGCCACCAGATAATAGGCATGGCAATCCCCCCATGTGTTGTAGCGTTTTACCCGTTTTGAGAACGCCTCAAACGCGGGGCCGTTCTGATACTTAAAGACTGCCCAGTGTTCTGTTGTTTGCATAACGGCATCTTCAATACGGTCAATTGGGTCAATCTGCACCCGCTTACCATTGAGCAGCGTCTGTTGTCCATCACCAACCAAAAAATCGCGCACAACTGGTTGGTGGATGACACCCCAAATAGGTTGCCCTGCTTTAAGCAACGCAATCAGCGTACCAAAGAGATAGCTTCCTGCCACAAAATTTTTGGTCCCATCAATCGGGTCCAGCACCCACTGATACTCTGCATCAGGTAGATGGTTCGCCATTTCCTCGCCCACAATGCCATGTGTGGGATATTCCTTCATGATGGCCTCACGCATGACCTCTTCGGCTTGGCGGTCGGCAATAGTGACAGGTGTGTCATCTGATTTGGTGTCCAATTGGATGTCACCGCGATAATATTTGCGGATAACGTCGCCGCTGATGTCGGCCAGATGTTGTGTAAAGGTTAAGAGTTCTTTATCCATAATTCCTCAAAGTTTGCTTTTGGATTTCATGTTAGGCCATTCCACAGAATAAATTGCCCAAGAACACTTCCTAGAAGAGGTGACGAATACGTTGATGTGACTCAATCATTATCACCCCTTCTAGGAAGTAGGTATGTGTATTTATTTTTGTGGAATGGCCTTATTGACCGTCTGTATTGATACGGCTCTAGTCAACGTCCAGACCCCTCAGTATAACATAAATCCTCATGATGACAGCACCAACTGTTATTCTGAATTAGGCACACCAATCTCAAAACAATCTTGCACCTGTAGCCAGCGGTTGCCAAATGGAACCTGCATTGCAACCCGTCCTCGGACTGTCGTTGCATCAGGCAGTTCAAAAGACCAAGGCATACAAAGCAGATCGCTCTCATAATTTGTTACACTTTGCAGGGCCTCCGTCACCATTGCCCTGCTAAACTCTTGATGGAATTTGTCTTCGGGAATTGCGAGTAATGTATCGACAAAAATTTTGGCAGCAAGAAATCCTCCACGTGATAAGGTGTCGCGTGGGTCCTCGGGGTGTCCAAACTCGTCTAACACAGTTTGCCAAAGCGTGTCATCCTTCGAGAGCGTTTGAGCGGATAGCGTCCCCATGACAACTTGGCTTAAGCCGGGGTCATCGGAGTTATTCAATGTTAATGGTGCCAACTCTAATTCAACAAAAAAGGAATTATTATGGAAGTCTCCAGATGAATCAGGTAGTGCGCGGTCATAATTGGATGCTGTCCCATACCAAGTCGTTGTATCATTGTTCAATTCCGCAATACCCAGCAAGAATGCGCTATAGGGCGCAGAAAACGATGTTAGATAGGCATCTGGCTGTGTGCGGTGTGCAGCGTGATAGGCATCTTCGATGGCTTCGCCGTTTAACGGTGTCAAGAAGGTTTCGACTTCAACACCTGATGCTTTGCCCCATGCCTCAACACCGTCGCAAACCCACTGTCCAGGCCCTGAGCCATCTTGCCCAAAGCAAACGATGGATTCTGCACCCTGCTGCCCTGCTGCATAGCTGGCGATACCAATGGCACTCTTTCGTAGCCCCTGATCGGTTGGTGCAATATTTGGGCTATCGAAACAGGTTTGATGTGTGCCAGTTGCTGGGATGACGATGATATTTTGCTCGCGGTAATAGTCCGCATTCTGCACACAATCAACAAAACTGGCACTCCCAATAAATGCGGTCACATTACTCTGTTCAACCAGCGACCGGACACGCAATGTGGATACGTCTGGGTTGGCGAAGTCATCTCGGATTAGATACTGAACGGGGTGGCCGTGAATGCCACCGTTGACATTGATACAATCAAAAAAAGCCTTGGCACTGAGTGCAGATGAGCTTAAATTATCAGGGCCAGTTTGACTCACAATCGCTGCAATTGCTATCGGTTCACCAGTTGCCACTTCACCATTTCCTAGACCGCAGTTTAAATTTATATCCAAGTTTGAACCCGCGGACAGCCCTCTTTGCGCTGACACAGACGTATTTGACCTCAAAAGGTTGGATAGAAAATTATTCGATAAGAGTGATGGTTTGGGTGGCGTATCGCTTGTGGCAACACCACGTGTGCGCGCATAGTCGAGCCACTGCAAAATCACGGTGCGATTATCGCTAAACCATTCATCGACGGCAACTTGTATATCCTCTGGCTGTGTCTCGCCCTCATCCATTGCTAAATTTTGGGCAGTGATATCGTTCAGAGGGAGCTGAACCACCTCCAACAATGCCTCTGCCGCAGGATTTCTCTCTAACCATGCACGGTTCGCAACGGGACGAATACTAGAGACAACCCAGCCCGTATTGCACGGTGTATTGGTACAAAGGGCGCTGGGGATATCCGCAAACGGCTGATAGTCTGCTGGCGTAACATCTAACCAAAATACTTCGATACCTGGACGTAAAACTTTTACCGTGAAATTGGGTGTCCACGTATAGATCATGACAGGCTGGTCAGCACGAATAAGCCCTTTTGCGATATTGAAGGCGTCCCCATAATCGGGAAGACTAATTTGTTCGAGTGTGTCGGGACCATTAGCGTCGATTAAGTCATTAATTAGATCATGACAGCCCCAGCCTATGGGACAACCGTAAATCTCTGCCCGTCCATTTCCATCTGTATCGTACAAGTCAACTAATTCTGAATTCTTGGCAAGCTGTGACAGTGATTCGATGCCGTGTTCACGGCTACCTTTGGCGTCAATCACCAATCCTTGGATTGCACCAGAAGCTATCGAGGTCCCCACAGGACGAGCAAAGTTGCCGAGAAGTTGCCCTTCGGTATTTTCAGAGAGTAAATATTGGTTATGGCTGGGGAACCACCCGTTGACCCACAGATCAACTTCACCTCGTGCAATCGCTGGATAAAAGTCTGTCGTCGCAAATTCCCGCTCCGCAGGGTCTGTTACCTCATAGCCAAGACGACGGAGTAATTCAGCATAGATGGCTGCTTGAAAATAACCCGTAGGCCAGTCCGCACGTGCCATGATGACGGTTTTCCCGGCACCGGGCAGACGCGCATCAACAGCCTGCTGCGTATTGAAGAAATCGCCCAAAGATTCTGCAAGAACATTCCTATCTGCACCAAACCCTAAAACACCGACGAACACGATGATGAACAATAAAGTTACTATAATAGTGGTGATTATTCTCATTTTGTATTCCTATTCAAACCCTCTATTTAAACCATTTCACAGCGTAACTATCCAACCTACTTCCAGGAAGGGGATGCACTCTATTGGACTGACCTGAGTATCTGTTACCTCTTCCTGGAAGTAATGTATTGTATTCTATGGATTCGTCTTACTTAGAATACAACAACCGCGTATTCCTGTTCCGCATAATAACGAATATCCTGAATACGATCATCTTCACACTGCTCAATCAATTCTGCTGTCTCTATATCACAGCGTATTTCACCACTCTGTAAAACATCGCTTTCATAATCTCGTAATACAAGCGATTTTTGAACAGGGTCGCCCCAAGCCTCAAAAGCAATGCGCTTTGTCCCGACAACGGCCATCACAAGGGGACCAGAGGCAACCCCGATATGAATCCCATACTGAGTACGCACGTCTTTGGGCATAATTTGTATAATCGCCTGTATCGTTGAGCGAATAAAGTTAATGACATCTTGCATATGTCTACGTTTATCTACGGTAGATTCGCTGTCACCGACGATGATGTTAAAGTGGGATGGAGACCAGCTTATGGGGTAAACTTGGTGGCTTTCAACGAGCGCGACAAGTAATTGCAAGTCATGGATTTCTTCTGCCTCGATGCTGAGTGGTGGTAACGAGATGCTAATGGCTGTACCAAATGGAATAGCCGCCGAACTTGTGCCAACGTCCTGTAGTTGACTCTCTAGTGGCGGGGGAACAAAGCCAGCGGTTAATTTTTCAATATAAGCCAATTTGGTTTGTGTAATGGCTGTTTGCTCATCCAGAAGCGAAACCAATGCGTTGATCTCTTGTGAAGTCGTCGCAACCTCATCATTGCCAGATGTATCAAACAGGGTCTTGTCGCTCCCAACATTTGAGGTGGATTTGGCGTAGGCAGATACTTGATGGACAAGCTTGCTAATGGGAGAGGCCAAGAAACCGACAAGTAAAATGGATGCGAACGTTGACAAAATCAATAAAATGATGGCGGTTAAAAAGATGCTGCTGCTGAACAGGCGAACAGGCTCAAAGGCTTCGTCTGTACTAATTTCAGCAACAATCAACCAGTCTAACCCATCGACATTGACATGTTTGGCTGCGGTGAACACGTTCCATCCTAAATAATTTTTACCTTGACCAACCGATTCCCCTTGCATCCGAGCCTCAACAATCACAGAAAGATCCCGTTCGCGATTTTGGTTATCAAACCAATTCAGAATGAAGTTGCTCAAGCGATTATATAATGTCGTGGCATCTTGTGTATTCACCGCGCGCTCATGTGCAATGTCAAGAACCAGGGCGGATGTCTGTGTCAGACGGACACGTCGGCGGTCCTCTTCACTGTAGCCTACCGCAGCAAGCATGCGTAGAAATTGTGTCGAATCTTCACGATTATAGCGAGAATTTGTCCGCATTAAATTGTCACCACCGACAATATAGGTTTCCTCGGTGTGGCTTGCACCAAGGATGCCCGACCGTAACCCCGTTGCCATAATCCGATCCAGCACATCAATCGACAGAGATGCAACCACAACAGCAATCGTTTCATCCCCATCGACAATGGGCGCAGCCACAAAGGCAATCGGCTGACCCGCCAAGGGGACATAGGCTTGGTAATCAACCATAATAGCGGTTTCTGGATTGGTCGTTGCGAGTACTTGATCCACCGCCTTTGATAGCCCGCTCCGTCGCAGCAAATTTGTGTTCAAATCAGATGCGAAATCAACGTGTTTACGCAGCGAGTAGATCACTTGATATGATTTGGCATCGACAATGAGTATATCCTGATAGTCAAACTGCTGGGCAACGTTTTTCATGTATGGGTGAATTTGATCGTGGTATCGGCTGTAAATACTGATGTCAGGCGATGCGGATAGAACCGTATCTGCCAATGCGCTTCGATTGGGCAAGACATATCTACTTTGCATAAACAGCTCTATGGGGCGAGCGGGCATTAAAGTTTCGACATCAAAATCATGAATCCCTCGCTCATTGAGCGGGACTGTCACCTGCGATGCATAGACCCACCGCAACAGTGTGGGGGCAAACGGAGAGATAGGAATCTCGCCAGATTCAAGATCAGACTCCAGCCTTGCCCAGCCGATTCGCATTCGCTTTGTCGCTTCAACAATGGCAGGGTCGTGTCCAAATTCGACAACCTGAATCCCAAGATTCTCCAAGAATTCATAGACCTGGCGAACACGCACATCACGGAGTGCAATCACTTCTTCTTGGGCGGAAAAGGCAAGTGCTGTGCGGCCATTTGACCAACCGATAAAGGCGATCACAAGAATTGATATGAGCGTGACAATGATAAGCGTACTCGTAAGTCGAAGCTGAAGCCCTCGACGTATTTGTGCCCTCGTTGTTTCTTGCGTTTGTGTACTTATGCTATCTGTTTGCGCTTTTTGTTGCGACATGTTTTCATGATGGTCTGAGGTTGATGACGCTCTATGAGATGGCTTTGTGATCATTTTTTCTGTCATAGGTTTTGTATCTCTCCCAGGCCATTTGTGCTTGGTTGGGCTGCGCTTGATGCGCTTATGCCCCTGTTCGCACTGTCTATTTGGAGAACATGGTTTACTCTTTGTGTTCGCCGTCGGTTAATTCGCTCCAATGTTGCCGAAAATTCAGGGATACGTGTTGCAATTTCAAAGACAGTAAAGCGTTGGATGATGATTACCTCACAATCGGTGTTGGCTTCGATCACCAATGGCATTGTGCTGGATTGCACAGCATCTCCCAAACCGACAAAATCGCCTGTGACGAGTTCATCGACATCAATCATTGCGCCATCAACATTCGGTGTTGTCACACGCGCACGCCCTTGCCGTATGATACAGACTTCGTGGTTGTTAAGCCCTGTGTTTAGAATTGTTTCGTCCACTCTAAAGAGGCGCGTGGTGCTGAACTTGGCTAAAACCTCCAGCGATTCATTATCACAAAGATTAAAGGTCGGAATTTCTTTGAGCATTGCCGCCAAATGGCTCTGGGTCACTTCCCCTTCTTTCTGTACAGTGGGACCGTCCCAGTGGAAGATATCATAGGCCGGGCTGGGCAGGCTTACGTCATCTCGTTGTGTTTGATACCAGATGCGGCTGCGTAGTTCGCTGATGATGACCTCTCTCTTGGCAAAGTCATCAATAAAAGCGACTATCTGATACCCCATGAGCGGATCATCAACACGAGTCACACGGACTGTGGGGGCAGGTGAACTTAAGATACCCGGTGTGGCGTCTACGGCCCGCAGCAGCATGTTGCTGGTGTTGGTGGGTGTGTTTGCAAACGCAACGTCAATATCGACGAGGATGCGATGTAGATAGCTGGGCCGGTTATAGTTGGTGATTTTGGTGTCCGCAATCTGGGCATTGGGAATAATGATCATATCTTGATTTTTGGTAACAATGCGCGTTGTGCGCCAGTTTACGTCCACAACACGCCCATCGATGCCATCAATTGATATCCAGTCCCCTGTTTGAAACGGCTGATCGGCCAGAACAAGCAACCCTGATGCAATACCCCCCGCTGTCCCTTGAAGTGCAAGCGCGATCACTGCGGACCCAATGCCAAAGGCCGTTGTCACATTCGATAGGTTAAACCCCCAGACATTCTCCACCAATAAAAAGGTGGCACCGATGATGATGACCAATCTTGGTATCTGGAGTGCTAGCCCTGGAATATGTCGTAGCCACGATGTTGCGCTCTTACTCGCCGTAATCAGATTGCTTGAAACATTCAAAAGTGCATAGGCTGCCGAAAGGATAAGCAAAGAGGCCAAAAATTGGACGATAAATAGATCCGCATTCCATTGAAGAATTAAGAACAGAACCGCCCAAATCACAAAGAGGGGAATTGTAATTGTTCGAATATGTTGTATGTTCGCTACCGTTGGAGACCCTTGCCGTTCTGCAACACGCAACACTTCGCCCAACGCCAAAATCAGAATGGGTAGAGCAATTGCTAATAATACAGCCCAATTAATGACTGGGTCTTGAAATAGTTCACTTATCATGATTATTGCATATCCTTACGTTAGAAGCTATGATTCAATTGCACTGTTTCGCCAAGTTCACCAACCGTTGGACCCCCTTCAAATTCCTGTCTATCAAGGTATGCTGTCGCAGCCTGATGAATGAGTACCTGTCCAGGCTCCGCAGCCATTGCAAGTTTCATCGCACTATTCACGGCAGGCCCCCAAACTTCATAGATCAGATAATGTTGCTCAAATTCCTCACTGAGAAGCCCAACCAAAAGTGTATCCGTATGAACACCCACCGAGGCGGAAATTTCTTCTGGGGAAATCAGCTTTTGATTCCGCAGTTGTATCTGTGCCAACTTGATTGTATAGAGCGCACCGATGGCGAACTGTGTTGCTCGTCGGACATGATCAAGCACAAATGCATCGAGACCGCAAACGGCGATGTAATAACTGGCCCCCACAGATACGCGGTCTAACTCATATGACAGTGCTAAGTCATCTAGCTCACTCACGATATGGTTGGCAATTTTTTGTATATCTTCTGCTGGTAGCGTGGTCGCAAGTTCATTGAGTCCGCTAAAACGGACAACAACAACCGATGCTTGGTCAACCTCCTCGACAAAAGACCCTTCGCCTCGCATCAAGCGCCGTTGAGCACGCTGGGGTATAATTTGGCTGATCAACGTATTCACATCGTTTTGTAGTGCTGTGTGTTGATGTTGCGTTTGTAGGAGCCGATCCGATAATACCTTGACCGACTGGAGTAATGGTTGGAAATGTTGAGGTGTGGCGGTAAATTGTGTATCAAATTGCCGTTGAATCATTTCTCTTTCGCTTGTATTAAAGTCTATGTCCCTCTTCTGGGCGGTGCGGTTTGCGATTACACTAGGGCTGGCCGGGTTAAGGCTGGGTTGTGAGGGAAGATTTGATGAAGCCTCGACCGCAGATGTACGAATCGTGTGAACCAATTGTCGGATATTGCGCAAAGGCGAGACAAGATTCTCACCAAGGATCGTCGACAGAAACGTGACAAGTGCGAGAATGATGACAGCAGAAATCAGGACACGCCGCCGGAAAATGATATTACTTTCAAATGCCTCGGCTTGGCTCATCTCCGCAATAATGCTCCACTCTAACCCGGGTATCCCCAGCGGTTCATAGGCACTTAACACGGCATCTCCCCGATAATTCGTTGAGACAAGGGACCCTCTGTCAATCGAAAAGGCTTGTTCAACAGCAACCGTGTCTGCTGGTTGGGTGAGAATGGTTGTCCCTAATGCCCTCATTGCATCTTTTGTCTCGCCATCCAAATCACTCGTTGATACATAGCTGTTGGGGTCTTCTGCAAAAAAGCGAGATATAGAGCGCATCCGCCGATCTGGGCCAACAATATAAATTTCGCCTGTCTGCCCAAGCCCTTCTTGTGTCCATTGACCGCCACCCGTAACAATCAGGTTCAGATTATGTGTCGAAATGCGCACAGCAAGCACACCAGCCAAACGCCCAGAGCGATAAACAGGGGCGGCGATAAAGGCCATTGGCTGATTCCCCGCTGGGGGATAGAAGTCAAAATCTGTGATATGAATTTGCTCGGGATGCGGATCAGCAAAAATTTGATTGACAACATTGCTCAACGATGTTGCTCGAAACGGACCTGTGGCAAGGTTTGTGCCAAGCTCAATCCCTTTGTTGACCGAGTACACAACTGTTCGCTCCGAAGAAATCAGCAACAAATCGTCATAGTGGGCGCGCATTGCAGCCGCACGAAAAACGTCGTCAAACTCATCATGAATTTGAGACCACAGCGTATTTGCATCTTGAGATGTCATTTGGATAAACTCTGCGTTCAGTTCTTCATCGCTAATATCTTCTTCAGAGTCATTCTCGTTCGCAATAGAATCACCTGTGCCGGAGATGGGGGGTGACGTAGATGAGGAAGAGAGAAGGCCGTCGAGGGTCGTTGACTGAACAACATAAAGTTCATGCAGGCCAACCGTTCTTGGGTCTGATGGAACGAGCCGTCGAAAATCAACATTAATGACAGTGCTGGCTCGTATTTCAGGCACAACGGTATTCAGATAGTAGGCAATGAGCTCTTCGCTTGGTTCCGCTTTTGGCAATGTAATATAGGCATTGGAAAAACGTATAGTCGCATCGCTGAAAGTCTCAGACAGAGCCAGACTAGCAACTTGCTTTTGGATGCGCTCAAAATATTCTTCTACCTCAACAGCGCGGACATATAATGTGGCTTCCAAGCGATTACGCGTGGATGAGTTCATGGCGGACTGCCCATTTTGCCATCCAAGCAACGCAACAATGAGCATGGACAAGACAGCAACCAAAACGGTTGCCAAGGCAAATCGAGTTGACAGCAATAGACGCCATCGTTTAATGTCTGGCATGACCTACTCCAAATTTATGATGATGTATATGTTTAAGTATATTTTTTAAAAGTTTATCATATCTATTTTAAGACAACAAACTCAATAATCAAGCTACATATAAGAGACCATAAATACATTACAGATGTAACTTATTATAATGTTCATTTTTAAATAAATTTAGTTTCTTTAAAATTTTTATTAAGGTGAATAAATTTTACATATGAGTGAAAAATTATTTAAACTTGAT